>CAYXLA010000138.1:0-5431 GCA_964465765.1 uncultured Bacteroidaceae bacterium
TGTGCCTTCTGACACATGATGAGCCAGCGAACGCTATTTCGGGATAAGTATTTGGTGAGACACCTAAAGATATAGTACATTTGTGGTACTTGATTACACATTACACACACAGAACACACACGCTGAACAGAACAAGCCTAAAGCAATGATAAGACATCTTTCCATATTCGCATTACTGCTGATTGCACTGTCGACCACCACCATAAGCATGCACGCACAGACACTTGCCGAAGCACGCAAGCTGTATGATGCCGGCAACTTCGCCGAAGCCAAGCCTGTGTTCCAGCGGCTGGTGAAGGCGACACCTGCCAATGCCAACTATAATCTGTGGTATGGAGTATGCTGTCTGCGTACAGGACAGACAGCGGAGGCAGTCACCTATCTGCGCAATGCCGACAAGCGACGTGCCACGGGTAGCAAGCTGTATCTTGGCGAAGCACTGTGCGACACATACCATTACGAAGAGGCTATAACGGCTCTCGAGACCTACATTGCCGACCAAGCCAAGCGCAAGCGTACATCGGCAGAGGCAGAAGCACTGCTGGAGAAGAGCCGCACAGGACTGCGCATGATACGTGGTGTGGAGAATGTGACGGTGATAGACAGCATAGTGGTGGACAAGGACAAGTTTCTCGATGCATACCACATAAGCCGCGAGTCGGGACAGCTGATGTCGTTCGCTCCGTTCTTCGGCATAGCAGAGAAGGCAGCAACCGCTACTGATGCAGAGGCTGTGGTTCCCATGCAGACATCTGGCATTGTGGCAGACACCACAGCCACTGCCACAACTGCCGACAGTAAGGCAACTGCGGAGCCGCAACAACTGTTCCGAGGCGACAGGACAGTGTACCGCACAGAGCTTGGCAACAAAATCGTCTATGCCGACCAGCGTGCCGACAGCACACTGGCAATATTCACAGCCTACAGTCAGGATGGCGGATGGAGCAGTCCTACCCCACTGCCCGACAACATCAACGCAGCTGCAGCAAGCACAGCCTATCCCTACGTGATGCCCGACGGTGCAGTGACTTACTTCGCATCGACAGGCAACGGTTCGTTGGGAGGGTTCGACATCTTCGTCACACGCTATAACTCCAACACAGGCACCTACTACGACGCAGAGAACATAGGCATGCCGTTCAACTCGACAGCCAACGACTACATGTACGTCATCGACGAGTTCAACAACCTGGGATGGTTCGCATCCGACCGCAACCAGCCTGCCGACAAGGTGTGCATCTACGTCTTCATACCCAACGCCACGAAGCAGGTCTACAGCTATGAGGACCTCGGTGCCGACAAGATGGCAAGCCTGGCACAGCTGACAAGCATACGCGACACATGGAAAGAGCAGACTGACGTCGACAATGCACTGTCGCGACTGGCACAGGCTGGCATCGATGACCAGCGGCAAGCAGATGCCACAAGCAGCGACTTCACATTCGTGGTCGACGACAGCCGCACCTACCACAGCCTCGATGACTTCCGCTCGGCAGAAGCACGTCAGGCGTTCGGGCAGTACCGACAGGTAGCAGACACCTATAACAACACTGTGCAGCGACTGTCGGCGATGCGCGACGAATATGCCACAGCCGACGCCAGCCACCGCCAAAGCATGAGGCAGGCACTGCTTGACATGGAGAAGCACGAGGCAGAACAATATGAAGCCATGCGCAGTGCGGAGAAGGACGTCAGACGACTGGAGACCAAGTAGGACACGAAACACATATCTACCACCAATCACAAACAAGAAACGCTTATGGACCTATTCATTATATTATGTCTGCTCATAGTGGCACTGGTGCTGCTGCTTGTCGACCTGTTCCTGATACCAGGCACAGGCTTCCCCTCCATACTGGCGGCAGGCTGTGTCGTCTTTGCCGTATACTATGCCTTCGACACCCTTGGCACGCTGGCAGGACTGGCAACGATGGCACTCACAGTCATCGGTGGCGTGCTGGCAGTGATGCGCTTCATGCACTCAAAGACACTCGACCGCGTGGCTCTGAAGAAAGACATCGACTCAAAGATTGACCGCACAGCAGCAAAGAGCCTCCGTGTGGGCGACAAAGGGAAGACGGTGACACGCGTGGCACTCATCGGCAATGCCGACTTCGACGGAAAGATAGTCGAGGTGAAGTCTGCCGATGGCTTCATGGACGCACATACACCCATCACCGTAGTACGCATCAACGACAGCCTCATAGAGGTGATGCGCGACAAGGAGTAACTCAAAGAGAGAAACATTAATACAAAAACCTAATAAACACACACAGACATCATGGGATCAATCTACTTCACAGCATTTATGGTTGTGGTCTGCATAGCATTCCTGGCCATATTCTTCCACTACGTGCCCTTCTTCCTCTGGCTATCTGCCAAGGTATCGGGCGTCGACATCTCGCTGGTTCAACTGTTTCTGATGCGCATCCGTAACGTGCCGCCCTACGTCATCGTACCTGCAATGATTGAGGCACACAAGGCTGGACTGCGCAACATAACACGCGACGAACTGGAGGCACACTATCTCGCTGGCGGACACGTGGAACGCGTGGTGCATGCGCTGGTATCGGCATCGAAGGCAAACATCGAACTGCCATTCCAGATGGCAACAGCCATAGACCTGGCAGGACGCGACGTGTTTGAGGCAGTGCAGATGTCGGTAAACCCGAAGGTCATCGACACGCCACCCGTCACCGCCGTGGCTAAGAACGGTATCCAGCTAATAGCAAAGGCTCGCGTCACCGTGCGTGCAAACATACACCAGCTTGTGGGTGGTGCCGGCGAAGACACCATATTGGCACGCGTGGGCGAAGGCATCGTGAGCAGCATTGGCTCGGCAGAGACACACGAGCAGGTGCTGGAGAACCCCGACTCC
Source organism: uncultured Bacteroidaceae bacterium (assembly GCA_964465765.1). Classification (GTDB taxonomy): domain Bacteria; phylum Bacteroidota; class Bacteroidia; order Bacteroidales; family Bacteroidaceae; genus Bacteroides. The sequence continues at coordinate 2,879 of CAYXLA010000138.1, forward strand.
ATATCGAAGCTGGTGCTGTCGAAGGGTCTTGATGCAGGCACGGCATACGAAATACTGTCTATCGACATTGCCGACATCGACGTCGGCCGCAACATTGGTGCAACACTGCAGATGGATCAGGCTAATGCCGACAAGAACATTGCTCAGGCTAAGGCAGAAGAGCGTAGGGCAATGGCAGTGGCAAGCGAGCAGGAGATGAAGGCAAAGGCTCAGGAAGCACGGGCAAAGGTCATCGAGGCAGAGGCAGAAGTGCCAAAGGCAATGGCAGAGGCTTTCCGCAACGGCAATCTGGGCATCATGGACTACTATCGCATGAAGAACATCGAGGCAGACACATCGATGCGCGAGACCATAGCACGCCCGTCGGCAGGACAGGCAAAGCCAAACAAGTGAGGTGTCTATAAAATTCCCACCGTAAACAAAAAGACCAAGGGACAGGAGGCCCGCGATTATGACAACGGACAATAAGAGATACATAGCACCGTCGGAGCTGATGATCAACGACGACGGTTCGGTGTACCACCTGCACATAAAGCCCGAATGGCTGGCAGACAATGTGATACTGGTGGGCGACCCAGGGCGTGTGCCCAAGGTGTCGAAATACTTCGACACCATTGAGGTCTATGTCCGTAGTCGCGAGTTCCACGCCGTGACAGGCACATACAACGACAAGCGCATCACGGTGCTATCGACTGGCATCGGGTGCGACAGCATCGACATCGTGATGAACGAGCTCGATGCGTTGGCAAACATCGACTTCAAGACGCGCACGGTGAAAGACCAGATACGCCATCTGCAGATAGTGCGCATAGGCACCTGCGGCGGACTGCAGCCCTTCACACCGATAGGCACATACGTCTGTTCAGTCAGGTCGATAGGTATGGATTGCCTGCTGAACTTCTATGCCGGACGCGAGAAAGTGACCGACACACGCTTCGAGAAGGCTTTCGTGGAATACATGGGATGGCACGACAAGATGTGTGCACCCAACCTGTATGTGGCAGAAGCCGACAAGGAACTTGTGGATCGCATTGCCCGCGACGACATGGTGCGCGGCGTGACCATATCTGCCAACGGCTTCTTCGGTCCGCAAGGACGTGAGCTGCGCATACCTCTTGCCGACCCAGACCAGAACCACAAGATTGAGAAGTTTGAGTTCGAGGGATGCAAGATAACGAACTTCGAGATGGAGAGCTCTGCCATAGCAGGTCTGAGCCGCCTCATGGGACATCATGCCACAACCGTCTGCATGGTCATTGCCAATCGTCTGGCGAAAGAGGCGAACACGAACTACAAGAGCAGCATCGAGGACCTGATATTGACGGTGCTCGACAGACTATAGGAGTAATAACGACACATGGCTGAACACGGTTTCACGCTGGATGCAACGACAAAAGAGGAGCGCTACGAGCAGTTCCTAAGTCAGTATCGTGACTTTGCCAAGGGTGAGCGTCACGCCATGCCACTGCTCGCCAACACTACAGCACTGCTGAAAGAGGCGTTCGGCTTCTTCTGGGTGGGCTTCTATCTGGTCAAAGGTAGCCGACTGGTGCTTGGTCCATTCCAAGGACCTGTGGCATGTAGCAGCATTGCCTATGGTCGCGGAGTCTGTGGCACGGCATGGCGGGAGCGGAAGACCATCGTGGTGCCCGATGTCGACCAGTTCCCAGGACACATAGCATGCAGCTCGAGCAGTCGTTCTGAGATTGTGGTGCCACTCGTAGTTCCTGATACCGATGGCATGCAGGTGGCTGGCGTGCTCGATATTGACAGCGACCGTCTGAACGAATTTGATGACACAGACCGCATCTGGATGGAGCGCATCGTAGCCGTCCTGATGCAGACAATAGAACTTTGAAGAAACATAATATGGACAAACTGCCTGTAGATGACATACCAATGCTCGTCAGTGCAATAAACTTCCTGCTGCGCGACGAGGTGTTCGACAACCTTGACGATATCTGTAGCCACTACGGTCTCGACCGCAATGAGCTGGAGCAGAAGATGAAGAGTGCCGGATTCGAGTATTCCGAAGAACTGAAGAAATTCTGGTGACGGCGGTGGAGACAATAGATAAGGACAGCATCGAGACCGCCTACAGCTTTCTGCATCAGAAGTGGAACGTCTACCGACGGTCGACACTGCCATGGCAGAAGGACGACATCGAATACATCATCTCAAACTATGCCGACGACATGGACAGTAGTCTGTATGCCGCCATATCGTGTGGCAATCCCGAGTTCCTGAAGGACCACCAGACCTTTGCTGCCGACCTTGAGGCAGCTGTCAGCCGTCTGGAACACCTCACCTTCGGCAAGCAATCAAACTAACATCGTATAGACTGTGCGCCAAAAGGTATAAACCTTTGCGCCAAAAGGTATGAACCTTTGCACCAAAAGGTATAAACCTTTGCACCAAAAGGTATGAACCTTTGGGCCGATACGTATATACCCTTTGCGCAAGGATAATGCGCCCAGAAAAGACACGTACGTGTGATGGCCGATGAACGTACGTGTGATGGACAATGAACGTACGTGCGATGGACAATGAACG
>CAYXLA010000139.1:0-5411 GCA_964465765.1 uncultured Bacteroidaceae bacterium
AAGGGAACGCAGTGACCGCAGTCTGGGGCTAAGTACATCCTCCTAATGTGCCTCGGAGAGGTACATACATATAGGACATGTATATATCTCCACGTATTTTCTACTTACCCGCGCGTAGGATTGGATAACCCAACACTCAACACCCAACACCATTTTTATAGTCTGATGCTTGGTGATGTGATGCGGAACGCGTAACTTTACGCTCGCCCTGCCACAGGGCAATCCGTACCACGTAAAAAGAAGGACATCATGAACAAGACATTCAGACACATCATGACATTGGCAGCAGCGGCACTGATGACGTTGCCGTTCGCAGCATGCAGCAATGAAGATACGCCCGCAGATGATGGCACAGCAGTGGCAGCACGCATCTCTGCACAGATTGCTTCTGCAGATGGCACACGTGCCAGCGGTACGACATGGGACATTGACGATGCCTTTGGTCTGAGTACAGACAATACGGGTAGTGGCCTCACTGTAGCCAACAATCTGAAGTATACCACTACCGACGGTACAGACTTCACAGGCACACCTGTCTACTTCCAGGATAACAACGACGTGAAGTTCATTGCCTACTATCCCTACAACAGTTCTGCCGACGACCTCATCACAGCCAGCACTGCCGACCAAAGCAAGCAGAAGTCGTTCGACTTCCTCTATGCTACAGCCACTGCCAACAGTGCCAATCCTGACGTTAACCTGCATTTCAGTCACCGCATGGGACAGCTGACACTTACGTTCAAAGCTGGCAATGACATCAGCGACCTCTCTGGCATGACAGCCACACTGAAGGGACTCTACATGGATGGACAGTTCAGCAAGACTACAGGTGAAACCTCGGTAACTGCAACTGCGACTGCCGACCTGACCGTCTCAACCGACAACATCAGTGGAACAACATACACAGCACAGCCGCTGATACTCTTCCCTCAGGGAGATGCAACAAGCAAGTTCACTGTTGTGGTGACGCTCGGTGGCAATACCTACACTGCCGACGTGTCATGGCCCAATGGCGCACTCGAGGCAGGCAGCAACGTCAACTGCAACATCACCATCAACAAGACAAGTCTCAGCATGAACTGCTCCATCGAGAAATGGAACACAGCAGCAGTGAATGATGCAACCGCCAATCGTGTAGCAAGAAACTTTAAGGACCCTGCACAGGCAGAGAGAGGTGACCTGATGCTGAAGGACGGCACATTCATACCAAAGGATCAGTTGACATGGTTGACCGACGCACAACGCAGTGAGGTTGCAGCCGTAGTGTTCTGGACAACAAAGGACACCGACCCGACAGGCCGCACATATCCAGCCAGACTGAGCGACGACAAAGTGATGACGGCACGCTTCCCCGATTGTACACATGGATTGGCAGTAGCTATCAAGGATATGGGATATATGGCTTGGCAGGAAACTGCGGAATCAGTGGGCGACTTCCAAAACAGTGCGAACTTCAATCCCACAAATCCCGACAAGACAAAGTACAACCCGATAGCCACCAATAACAGTGAAATCATCTACAATACAATATCTGGCTTCCAGAACACGCAGATACTGAAAGCATACAACTCGTATTGCAAGAACAACAATAAGGTGGACTATGTGGTGCTGCCTGTCGACAAACTTGACGACTTCACCGCAAGCAACCCTGCACCTGCGGGTAGCACTGGATGGTACATCCCGTCGGTAAAGGAACTGCACATGCTATGCTACAAGGATGTGGACGATCCCTTCGATGCACATGGCGCGACATGCACCGATACCCGTGACATAGTGCAGGCAACACTTTCTGCTGTTGGTGGTGACCGATTCAATGAAACAATTTACAGCATCTACGCATCCTGTGAGTCGCCTGTTGGGGGAGAGCGTATCGTATATCTTTATAATAGCTACGATGATTCTTCGAGTGGAAATATTTCTACGGACGAAAAGGACAATTATGACAATGTCCGCCCCGTGTGTGCCTTCTGAGACAGTATGAGAAAGATGAACAGTAAAGACAACAATATATCGGTCGACCGCTTTGCCGACCTGCAGCTGCTGCGCTACGATGTGCCGGACTTCGACAAGCTGACGTTGCAGCAGAAACAGCTGGTCTACTACCTGACGGAGGCTGCCCTGTGGGGACGCGACATCTATTTCGACCAGAACGGACGCTACAACCTGCGCATCCGCAAGATGCTCGAAGCCATATACCTGCACTATCAGGGCGACCGCAACTCTGCCGACTTCCTCGCACTCGAGGTCTACCTCAAGCGTGTGTGGTTCTCGAGTGGCATACATCACCATTATGGCTCGAACAAGTTCCAGCCCAGCTTCAGTCAGGACTTCCTGCGCCATTGCCTCGACAGCATCGACGCTTCGCTGCTACCGCTGAAGAGTGGTGAGACGCTCGAAGAGTTCTGTAACGAACTGTTCCCTGTCATCTTCGACCCGCAACTGATGCCCATGCGTGTGGCACGTCAGGACGGTGTGGACTGGGTGCAGGCTTCTGCCGTCAACTACTATCAGGGTGTAACCCGCGAGGAGGTAGAGGCATACTACGATGCACAGAAGTCGCCTGCCGACGACGAACCTGTCTCCTACGGGCTCAACAGCCGTCTGGTGAAGCATGACGGCACCATTGAGGAACAGGTGTGGCATGTCGGCGGACTCTATGGCAAGGCAATAGAGAAGATTGTCTATTGGCTGCGCCGTGCAGCGCAGGTGGCTGAGGACAGCCATCAGAAGGCAGTGATAGATGCCTTGACAGACTTCTACATCACCGGCGACCTGAAGACCTTCGACCGCTACAGCATACTCTGGGTGGCAGATGTGCAGCCACGCGTCGACTTCGTCAATGGCTTCATCGAGACCTACGAAGACCCGCTCGGCATGCGAGGCAGCTGGGAGTCGCTGGTCAACTTCAAGGACCTCGAAGCCACACGCCGCACGCAGACCATAAGCGACAATGCACAGTGGTTTGAAGACCATTCGCCCGTAGACCCGCGCTTCAGGAAGCCCGAGGTGAAAGGCGTTAGTGCCAAGGTCATAACGGCTGCCATACTGTCGGGCGACCTCTACCCGTCTACCGCCATTGGCATAAACCTTCCCAATGCCGACTGGATACGTGCACGCTATGGATCCAAGTCGGTTACGATAGGCAACATCACCGATGCCTACAACAAGGCATCGCTCGGCAGCGGTCTCAACCGTGAGTTTGTCTGGGGCAACGAAGAGCTGTCTCTGATAGAACGCTATGCCGCCATCACCGACGAGCTGCATACCGACCTGCACGAATGTCTGGGGCATGGCTCCGGACAGCTGCTGCCAGGCGTTAGTCCCGAAGCACTCAAGACCTACGGGTCTACCATCGAGGAAGCACGTGCCGACCTCTTCGGACTCTACTACATAGCCGACCCTAAGCTCGTGGAGCTCGGACTGGTGCCCGACGGCGAAGCCTATAAGGCACAGTACTATACCTATATGATGAATGGACTGCTGACGCAGCTCGTACGCATAGAGCCTGGGAAAGACATCGAGGAAGCACACATGCGCAACCGTGCACTGATAGCCCGCTGGGCATACGAACATGGTAGGCATGACGGTGTGGTGGATGTGTTGCAGCGCGATGGCAAGACCTATGTCCGCATAAACGACTACGAAGGTCTGCGTTCTCTCTTCGGACGACTGCTTGCAGAGGTGCAACGCATCAAGTCGACAGGCGACTTCGAGGCAGCACGCCGGCTGGTCGAAGACTATGGTGTGAAGGTCGATGCCAGTCTGCACAGTGAGGTGCTGCGTCGCTACAAGGCACTCAATCTGGCACCCTACAAGGGCTTTGTCAATCCTCGCTATGAGGCAGTCTGCGATGCCGACGGCAACATAACCGACGTCCGAGTGCACTACGACGAAGGCTATGCAGAGCAGATGCTGCGCTACAGCCGCGACTACTCAGCGCTTTAGCCACCTAATGCAGTGGGTTGACAAGTCTAAACCAGTGCAATGCATAAAGTAAGGTGGGTTCTATAAATTCCCACCGTAAGAAATAATATATTAACTAATATACGTGAGTTACGTTTTGCCATCTTGCGGTCTCTTTTCGGTCCAATTCGTCTGTTCGCTCAGTCGTATAGCCCGCTATACTCCTTTACTCTCAGACAAATTGCCCTCGAAAATAACCTCGCAATCTGACAAAGCCAATTTATAGAACCCACCTAAACCAATGGAATTGAAAGACCAACTCAGAGAGATAAAGAGCCAGTTCCGCCTGTCGATGAACGGCACGGTGGCTCAGAGCATGAGGGATAAGGGCATCCTCTACAAGGTGAACTTCGGCATAGAGCTGCCGCGCCTCAAGCAGATAGCCTCACAGTATGACAAGGACCACCACTTGGCACAAGCACTGTGGAAGGAAGACATTCGCGAGTGCAAGATACTGGCAGGCATGCTTCAACCCATCGATACCTTCTATCCGGAGATAATGGACATCTGGATCGAAGGCATATATAATATGGAGCTTGCCGAACAGACCAGCATGAACCTGTTTCAGCATCTGCCCTATGCGCCGTCAAAGTCGTTCAGCCTCATATCCAGCGACGACGAGTACAGCCAGGTCTGCGGATACCTCATCATAGGCAGACTGCTGATGAAGAAGAGTGACATGTCCGAGCGTGTGGAGAACGAGTTCCTCGACCAGGCTCTTACGGCATTCACCTCGGGCAATCTGCACATCCGCTCTGCCGTCTCCACAGCACTGCGCCGCTACATACAGGGCAGTGAGGAGCATGCCTTCAACGTCTGCCGTGCCGTCGACAATCTCAAGGATGCTACCGACGAAAACTCCCAACTGCTATATGAGTGGGTGAAGAGGGAGACTGCGTAATGTTGAATGTGTTGGGTGTTGGGTGTTGAGCCAACAAGCTAAACAGGATAGATTAGACTCCCGTAGACAGCAAAAAAGGACATTAATGTCTAGGGGCAAGACGATTAATGTCTAAGGCTCGAGACATTAATGTCTAAGCACCTAGAGTATATAGTCCCCAAACGCAGATTCCGACGCCGCCGAAGTCAGTAGTACTTACTCGGCAAAGTAAGATATACTTCGATGGCAAAGTAAGTAGTACTTACTCGACCAAGTAAGTGCTACTAACTTTTTTGCGGTTATTTTCAGCCTCAAAAAAGTCTTATATTCTCGATGGCACTTTCAAACGTTTGCGATGGCACTTTCTTATATAAGACTTTGCCCTAGGAAATATAAGGGTTCAGTAGAAAATATTGTCGGGCTAGTGAAATCTGTTTATATCCTGTGGCGCGTGTACCTCCTAATGGTGCCGGCGGCACCGTGAAGCGTGAAGCGTGAAACGTGCATGTCCTCTATGTATGTACCTCTCCGAGGCACATACAGGGTGCGTCCAATACCCCAGACTGCG
>CAYXLA010000140.1:0-5383 GCA_964465765.1 uncultured Bacteroidaceae bacterium
GCAGTCTGGGGCCTAAACGCATCCCTCACATGTGCCTCGGAGAGGTACATACATGATTGTATTGCGTTAAGCGTGTTGCGTGGACAATATCTCACCCAACATCCAACACCCAACACCGAGTTCACCATAGTGAACTCACTTGAACCTGCATGGCAGCATGAGCAGTTGCCAGTAGAGGGTGTGGGCGAGGCGGAGATGACCTTCGTCATTGGGATGGAGGAGGTCGGAGCTGTTGTGATAGTAGACAGTTCCGTTTATCAGAGGATAGAAGCCTGTCAGGGCATTGGTATCTACTACAGGTACTGCCCAGATGTTGGCAGCCTCCTTGATGCACTGCACATACGGTTCCTGATAGAGGTCACCACGATTACGGATGTCCTCAGAGGGTTGCAGGTTGCGGTTGCCACCATCGAAGAAGGCACGGTGTATGGGTGTGAGGAGCACCACCTGCTTGTCTGGATACATGTGCTTTATCTTATCCATTGCCGTGTTGATGCGTCCGCAGAGCGTGCTGTCGCTGAAGACAGGCACACGGTAGGTGCGATGCACAGCCTGCTTGGGCTGTCCGTAGGCAGCCTCGACGACGGTGTCGCGCTCGGTGTACCACTCTCCGATGGGTATGCCTTCGTTGTAGTCGTTGGTACCTACCATGATGGTTATGGCATCGAAGTCGGAGCCATGGTCGCGCTGAAGGCGGTCGAGCTGTCCGGGGATGTCACGCCATGTGTGTCCGCTGATGCCATAGACATAAGGCTCTATGCCGAGCCAGCGACTGAGGAAGTGCCAGTACTTCAGTGTGGAGCCATCGTTATGTGGGTCGGTCTGCGAATCACCGAGGAATGCCACGCGGGCATTCGCCCATGGGTGTATGCTCCTCAGTAAGGTGGAGTCTGCAGACTGTTGTGCCCATGCCGGCAGTGCGGTTGCCACAGCTAACAATATATATAGGATCGCGCGCGCGTACATATTATTATATATATAAGGTATGACTAAGCTATATAAGGTGTATTACCAATGCTAATGCTTCATCAGCTTCTCTGCATGATAGGACGAACGTACCAGCGGTCCGCTCTCTACTTGTGCGAAGCCTTTCTCCATGCCTATGCGCCGATACTCGGCAAACTGTTCGGGCGTGACATACTCCTGCACCGGATAGTGACGGCGTGAGGGTTGCAGATACTGACCTATGGTGAGTATGCTACAGCCAATGGCACGCAGGTCGTCCATGGTCTCGAGCACCTCGTCGGTCGTCTCGCCAAGTCCTACCATTATGCCTGTCTTGGCACGTATGCCACTCTCAGCCACCTGTTGCAACACCTGCAGGCTACGGTCGTAGCGTGCCACACTACGTACGACTGGCGTCAGACGACGCACGGTCTCCATGTTGTGGGATATGATGTTTGGTGCTGCATCGATGACCTGCTGTATCAGCTCACGACGTCCCATGAAGTCGGGTATCAGCACCTCCATGGTCACCGTAGGATTCACAGCCTTTATCTGTCGGATGGTCTCTGCCCAGTGTGCTGCACCGAGGTCGGGCAGGTCGTCACGGTCTACCGATGTCACGACAGCATGCCATAGTCCCATGAGCTTTATCGACTCTGCCACATGACGTGGCTCATCGGCATCGAGCGGCAATGGTCGTCCACTGGCAGTGTTGCAGAAGCGACAGCTGCGTGTGCAGATGTTGCCACCAATCATGAAGGTAGCTGTGCCACGGCTCCAACATTCACCGATGTTGGGACAACGGCCACTGCTGCAGATGGTGTGCAGACGGTGTGTGTCCACAATCTTCTTAGTGTCGGAGTAGCGTTCGTTGGCTCCGAAGTTCACCTTCAGCCAGTCGGGCTTGCGCAAGTGTTGTTCTGCCATATCGTACGTGGAGGGATCTATAAGGTGGGTTCTATGAATCAGTTGCCTTGCAGCTCGCGCTTGAAGAAGTCGGTTATGCGTGTATAGAGGTGCATGCTTGTGTTGCCACCACGTATGCTGTGGTTGCGGTTATTGTAGACCTGCATCTCAAACTGTTTGCCTATCTGTACCAGTCGTTCTGCATACTCGGCAGAGTTCTGGAAGTGCACGTTATCGTCTGCCATGCCATGTATGAGCAGCAGACGTCCGTTGAGCTTATCGGCACGGCTGAAGCATGACGCAGCATCGTAGCCGCTGGCATTCTCCTTAGGTGTGCGCATGTAGCGCTCGCCATAGACGGTGTCGTAGTAGTTCCAGTCGGTTACCGGTGCCACTGCCACACCTGCGCGGAACACTGGTGTGCCCTCGCTCATGCTCATCAGCGTCATATATCCGCCATAGCTCCATCCCCAGATGCCTATGCGGTCCTTATCGACATAGGGCTGCGAAGCCATGTACTGTGCTGTCGCTACCTGGTCCTGTGCCTCCTTGACACCAAGGTTCAGATAGGTCTGCTTCTCGAATGCTGCACCACGACCACCTGTTCCACGGCCGTCGACACATACGAGTATGAACCCCTGACTTGCCATGTAGGTCTCCCAGCTTACGCTGAACTGGTCGAGCACACGCTGTGAGCCAGGACCGCTGTACTGATAGAGCAAGACGGGATACTTCTTGCTTGCACTGAAGTCGGCAGGACGCATTATGATGCCATTGAGATTGTCGCCACGGCTGGTGGTGAAGCTGAAGAACTCCTTCGTAGGCATGTTGTATGCCGACATCTTCTGTCGCAGCTCGGCATTGTCGATGAGTGTGGTCAAGGTCTTGCCGCTATTGTCGTTGAGAGTTATGACGGTAGGCACGGTGAGGCTGGAATAGCGGCTCAGACAGTACTTCATGTCAGAGCTGAACTGTGCACTGTTGGTACCGGCATTAGCCGAGAGCTTAGTCTTGCGTCCACGACGGTCAATCTTATAGACAGACTTCTGCAACGGACTCTCCTCATTGCTCTGATAGTAGAAGGCATCCTCGCTGGGTGCATAGCCGTAGAAGTCGGTCACCTCCCAGTTGCCACTGGTCACCTGCTTCACCAACGAGCCTGTGGTGGTGTACCAATAGAGGTGGTTGTAGCCGCTGCGGTCGCTGAGGAAGCTGAAGTTCTGTCCGTAGAACTTTATTCCGTCGAGGCTCTCCTCTTTTATATATGTATCACTCTCCTCACGCAGTATGAGCTTGCAGACGGTGCTGCGGACATTGCCCATATAGATGTCAAGACGATTCTGATGACGGTTCAGCGTCAGTATGGCGAGCTGGTCGGGCTCGGTGGTGAAGTAGATGCGCGGTATGTAGCCATCGGCATCGAGCGGCACCTGCATGGTGCGTGTCACATGACTGCTGATGTCGTAGGTGCGTACCTCTACACGACTGTTGTCTTCGCCAGTCTTGGGATATTTATATGTATATGCACCCGGGTACTTGGCATACTGCTCATAGCGTGGTGCCTCGCCCTGGAACATGGGGAACGAGTATTCGCGCACCTTGCTCTCGTCGAAGCGCAGGAAGGCAAGCATACGACTGTCGGCACTGAACTCCATGGCTGTGGCGAAGCCGAACTCCTCCTCATAGACCCAGTCGGGTATTCCGTTTATCACCTCATTGCGACGTCCGTCGTCGGTCACCTGACTCTCGCTGTTGTTGTAGAGCAGCTTGACAAGGAATATGTTGTTGTCGCGTACGAAGGCAACCATGTTGCCGTCGGGGCTGAACACAGGCGACTGTTGCGGTCCACCATCGCTGAGTCGCTCCACCTGATTCAGTATCTGTCCGTTGGTGTTGCGCTTCAGGCTATATAGCCAGTAGACTGCTGTTGCCGAACGACGATAGATGGCATTGGTCTCTGTAGCTATGAGCAGCTTCTGTCCGTCGGGTGCGAAGGTGTAGCTATCGAAACTCTTGAACGTGCAACCACGTGCCGTAGCCACATCAAACAGCACTTCGACCTGCTTGCCTGTCTTGAAGCTGTACTTGATGATCTGTGTGTGTGCGGCATTCATCTGCGTGTAGTGCTCACCATCACCAGGTATGGGTGTCACGCCATATATGTTACGGGGCGAGAATTCGCCTCTCACCACTTCCTGCAATTCCAGGTTCTTGCCTCCCTGTGCCGTTGCCGATGCGCTGCATACACATGCCAGCGCTACCGCTAATATCAAACTCTTCATTCGAATTAATCTAAATTTTCCACAAAGCTAAACAGAAAAAGTGACACAGCAATGCAATCGTCCCGCATGCTTGTATGGCGGATGTTGCTTACCTTTGCCGACACTACCGACAGAGAACATGGAGGGGACACACAGCATGAAGAAGACAAGGAAGAAGAAGACAAGAACGAAGAAGCTCGGGATGAAGAAGCTCATAGCGGCAGCCTCCACACTGATTGTAGCCGCCATCGTATGGCTGGGACAGAGCTGCGGCATCATTAACCTCACTGCCAACGACAATGAGGCAGGCCGTCAGGAGCAGACACAGGAACAGAAACAGACATCAAGTCAGGAGCGAACATCAGGTCAGAAGCAGAAGTCAAATCAGAACCAGAAGCAGAAGACGACAGAAGCACTGACGGACACAGAGCGCATCGAAGCCGCACTGATGGCAGAGGGTGTGCCGTCGCAGATGCTTGTGCGCGATGGCTACATCACATCATATAACAAGGAGACACGCTGTCCCAACTGGGTGGGCTGGCATCTCACGGCAGAACACTGCCAGAACGGAGGCATCGAGCGTGATGGTGTGCCCTACTATGACGAGGATGGCAATGCCATAGGCATAGGCAAGCTGACGCCGAAGACCACACGCAACTGCTACATAGTGGATAAAGACGTGCCCTCACCACGGCAAGAGCTCGACGACTGGACCAACAATCGCTACAAGATGTCGCATGGTCACATGTGTCCTGCAGCCGACTGCGACTGGAGCAAGGCAGCAATAAACCAGTCGTTCCTGCTGACGAACATGTGTCCGCAGAACTCATCACTCAACAGTGGTGACTGGCGAGTGCTGGAGGAGCGATGCCGCAAGTGGGCTGAGAAGTATGGCGACGTCTATATCGTTGCAGGTCCTGTGTTCAACAGCAACACGACACGCACCATCGGCGACAACCGCATCGCCGTGCCTGATGCCTTCTTCAAGGTGGTGCTCCATCTGGGCAACAAGCCCCAGGCATTGGGCTTCATCTATGCCAACGAGGCGGCACAACACGACATGAAGCACTATGTCCTAACCGTCGATGAGGTGGAAGCCAAGACAGGCATTGACTTCTTCAGCAGTCTGTCCGACGACATCGAGACTGCCGTAGAGGCACATGCCGACATCAGTGTATGGTGAAGATGTGTCTCGAGGTTATATGTATTCTGTCACGAGGTTATATGAATTCTGTCACGAGGCTGGCTTACGTCGTCTCACATCGTTCGAT
>CAYXLA010000141.1:0-5193 GCA_964465765.1 uncultured Bacteroidaceae bacterium
AGGTACACTAACGAGTAAGCCCAGACTAAGGGAGAGTAGCGACCGCAGTCTGGGGCCCATGTAAGCACCCTACATGTGCCTCGGAGAGGTACACGCGCTAAAGGACATGAGAATCGTCAGAACCTTGCCCAAGGATTTTCTACTGAACCTTTTATACGTCTGTCCAACACACAAAACATAACACATTAAAGTCTTATATTCTCGATGGCACTTTCAAACGTTTGCGATGGCACTTTCTTATATAAGACTTGGGCATTTCTTATATAAGACTTTGTCCGAGACAATATAAGCCCCACAGACGGCCGGTAAGGACCGCGTGCGGGGCTTCGCATTTCTTTAAGAACAGCTCTTCGGAAGTGGTTACTTGCCGCAGAGGATTGATGCTGTGTCTTGTGCAATCATCAGCTCCTCGTCGGTAGAGAGGATGAGGACCTTGACCTTAGAGTCGGGAGTTGAGATAACGCCCTCCTTGCCGTGTGCCGTCTCATCGTTGGCCTTGGCGTCGATCTTTATGCCAAGATAGTCCATTCCGTCGAGTGCGCCCGAACGTACAGTAGGCTGATTCTCGCCTACACCACCGGTGAAGACAACCACGTCAACGCCATTCAGGGCAGCAGCATAAGCACCTATGTACTTCTTGATGCGATAGGTGTAGACGTTTGTAGCCTGGATAGCACGCGGATCACCATTGGCACAAGCCGATTCCAGCTCACGCATATCGCTCGAGATGCCCGAGAGTCCCAGCATTCCACTCTTCTTGTTCAGCACATCACTCATCTGGTTGGCTGTCAGATTCAGCTTGTTCTCCAGATAGGTGACGACGCCACCGTCGACATCACCGCTGCGCGTACCCATTACCAGTCCCTCAAGCGGCGTCAAGCCCATTGATGTGTCGATGACCTTACCGTCCTTGATGGCTGCTATGGATGCACCGTTGCCAATGTGGCAGGTGATGAGCTTCAGTCCTTCGGGCTTGATGCCAAGGTAGTCGCACACGTACTTCGAGATGAAGCGGTGGGATGTTCCGTGGAAGCCGTAACGGCGTACGTGATACTCCTTGTAGTACTCCATGGGCAGTGCGTAGAGATAGGCATAGTCGGGCATGGTCTGATGGAACGCTGTGTCGAACACGCCTACCTGCGGTACATTGGGCAGTATGGCCTTTACGGCATTGACTCCCTTCAGATTGGCAGGATTGTGCAGCGGTGCCAAGTCATTGCAGGCTTCGAACTCGCGCAGCACCTCATCGGTCAGCAGACTCGACTCCGTGAAACGCTCGCCACCATGCACCATGCGGTGTCCTACGGCATTGATCTCATCGTACGACTTGATTGCTCCATACTCGGGATTGACCAGTGTGTCGAGGATAAGCTCCACACCCACGGTGTGTTCTGGTATGTTCTTCTCTATAATCTTCTTATCGCCGTTGGGCAACTTGAACTTCAGGAACGAGTCCGGCAGTCCAATCTTCTCGATGCCGCCCGATGCAATAACCGATTTGTCATCCATATTGAACAGCTTGTACTTGATGGACGAGCTGCCGCAATTCAAAACAAGTATTTTCATTGTCTGTATTACTCCTTATTATATATAGGTGGGTTCTTACTTCTTCGCTGCCTGTGCCTGGCACGATGTGATGGCAATCATATAGTAGATGTCATCTACCGAGCAGCCACGGCTCAGGTCATTAACCGGACGTGCTATGCCCTGCAGAATAGGTCCGATGGCAATGGCATTGCCCAGACGCTGCACGAGCTTGTAGGATATGTTGCCGACTTCGAGGTTGGGGAAGATGAGCACATTAGCCTTTCCTGCTACGTCACTGCCTGGAGCCTTGCGCTGTCCAACCGACGGTACAAGAGCGGCATCTGCCTGCAGCTCACCGTCTACCTGAAGCTCAGGATGGCGTTCCTTGACAATCTTCGTTGCCTCTACTACCTTGTCGACAACCTCATGCGAAGCCGATCCTTTGGTCGAGAAGCTGAGCATTGCCACGCGTGGCTCGTCGAAGCCAGCCACAGCCTTGGCGGTCTCTGCCGTGCAGACTGCTATCTGTGCCAGCTGTTCTGCATCGGGCACAGGTGTAACGGCTACATCGCCAACAACGAGCATTCCATCCTTACCGTACTGCTCCTCATTGGTGATCAGAATCATGCCTCCACTGACGCAGGTGATGCCAGGAGCGCATTTGATGATCTGCAGTGCAGGACGCAGTGTGTCGCCCGTAGTACTCAGTGCTCCCGAGATCTGTCCGTCGGCATCGCCTGTCTTGATGATCATGCAGCCCAGGTAGAGCGGATTCTTCACCAGCTCGCGAGCCTGCTCTATGGTCATGCCTTTCTTCTTGCGCAGTTCGGCAAGCATGGCAGCATACTCTTCAGACTTGCTGAAGTTGAGCGGGTCGATTATTGTGGCCTTGTCCACATTCTCCAACCCCATTTCCACAGCCATAGAGTGTATCTTGGCAGGGTCACCAATAAGGATTATATCCGCCAAGTCGTCACGCAAAGCCATGTCCGCAGCTCTCAGGGTACGTTCTTCGGTAGCCTCAGGCAAGACTATGCGTTGCTTGTCTGCCTTCGCACGGGCCACGATTCCTTCCAATACTTTATTCATTATTCTCTGTGTATTATTAAGATTCCTTATTTCTCATGTTGTCTGTTACGGCACTGCAAAAGTACCAAATCCAATCGTGCCACACGACACTGCAGCCGGACAAAATGCCTTGCTGCGCCCTCTTCGGCCGACTGGCAGAAACAAAAAGCAGACCTCCCTCTGTGTCCGTACAGGGAAGCCTGCCATTTTTCTATCCACGGGATCCTCCGTTGAGAACCACCATTGTCTTCACGTCTTTCAGCGTCTGACCCGACAAGCTGTCGCGATGTGCGGCGGCGTCAGTCTTTCTTCACTGCGGTTTTCTTTATTCTCTTCAGGGTGAGCTTCTGTGTTGTAGCAGGGCTCTTGCGCGTGGTCTTCTTGTTCGAGGTGCCGTTCATCTCTTCCAGCACATTTGCGCTGACCTTGAACTTGATGGTTGTGCGCTCGGGAATGTCATGGTACTCACCATTGCGTGGGTCACGTCCTGGACGGTGTGGTTGGTGGTGAGGAACGAACTTGCCGAAGTACTGCAGCTTCACTTCTTCCCCTTCACACATTTTGTCGATAACCAACCTGTCGTAGGCGTCTACGAAGGCCTTGGCAACTGTGTCTGTACATCCCAGACGGCGTGCCAGCTCTTTTACAAAGTTAAATTTATTCATTGCAATGATAAGTTGTTGTGTATATAATGTCCCTGAAATCCAATTGCGGCAATTCCGCTACTTTGCCCCGACAATCAAAATTCATGGCAAATATATATTTTTAATTCCAATAACAATCCTATCGCACAATAAAATATGTATGCCACAACGTATTTATTTCCACGTTCGGCAGATTGCCATGAAAATGAAACGGACAAGGGAAGGGATTTCCACTTTATTGTTTTATTTTTGTGCGACCAAAATCAACAATCAGTCATGCGAAAATCTATTCTAACACTATTGATGCTGTTCCTGGTGATATGCCAGGTAGGCGCACAAAAGGCAAAGTACGTCTTCTTCTTCATAGGCGACGGCATGGGAGTCAATCAGGTGAATGCCACCGAGATGTATCTCGGCGAACTCGACGGCCGCATCGGCATAGAGAAGATGCTGTTCTCGTCGTTTCCAGTGGCTTCGTTCGCCTCAACCTATTCCGTGACAAACTCCATCACCGACTCTGCTGCAGGAGGCACAGCCTTGTCAACAGGCTCTAAGACCTACAACGGTGCCATTGGTGTTGATGCCAACAAGGCACGCCTCGAGAGCGTAGCCGAGAAGGCTAAGAAGGCTGGCAAGCGTGTGGGCATCACCACATCTGTCAGCGTCGACCATGCCACACCAGCAGCATTCTACGCACATCAGGAGAGCCGTAGCTGGTACTATGAGATTGCCAACGAGATTCCCGCATCCAACTTCGACTTCTTCGGCGGTAGCGGCTTCCTCAAACCCAACAAGGACAAGAACGGAAAGGAAGCACCCAACGTCATCAACACCATTGAGAATGCCGGCTACACCGTAGCACGCGGACTCGACGAATACAATGCCAAGAAGGCTACAGCCGATAAGATGGTGCTCATTCAGTCAGAGTCGGCAGACCAGGCAAGTCTGCCATATGCACTCGACCGCAAGAGCGGCGACCTGACGCTGGCACAGATCACGACATCTGCCGTGGAGTTCCTCACCAAGGACAACAATAAGGGCTTCTTCCTGATGGTCGAAGGCGGAAAGATTGACTGGGCATGCCACAGCAACGACGCTCCGACCGCACTCAACGAGGTCATCGACATGAACGAAGCCGTCAAGGTAGCCTACGAGTTCTATCAGAAGCACCCCAAGGAGACGCTCATCGTCATCTCTGCCGACCACGAGACTGGCGGTCTCGCACTGGGCAACAGCGACTACACGCTGCACTTCAAGAACCTGTCCTACCAGCACATGTCGCTCGATGCAGTGTCGCGCCGCATCACTGACCTGCGCAAGGGCAATGCCACATGGGAAGATGCCAAGGCACTGCTGTCGGAGTGCATGGGACTCTTCAGCCAGATTAAGCTGACATGGGAGCAGGAACGTGCACTGCACGATGCCTTCGACGAATCGTTCACAAAGCGTCGCGTCAAGTTCGAAGAGAGCCTCTACGCACGCACTGAGCCGCTTGCCGTAGCAGCACGCGACGTGATGAATCAGGTAGCTCACATGGGCTGGACAACTGGCGCACACTCTGGCGGCTACGTACCAGTCTTCGCCATTGGTGCCGGCTCCGAGCTCTTCGCAAAGGGCAAGATGGAGAACACCGACATACCGAAGAACATCGCCAAGGCAGGAGGCTACACAAAGTAACATCACTAACCGACATAAACCCACAGCAGGGGCACGGACAATCAACGCCGTGCCCCTTTCTTTTTCCCCTGCGCCTAAACGACCACTGAGGCATGGCTGTACGCTAGAGGATTTATAACTGCACGTCCACCCACGGATGCTATGGTTGAACGTCCGTGGATATGCTGATTTTCGGTGTTTTTACAGCAGTACTAGCCGTAATAGACAACGTTGCTCGACGTAGCTGTCTATGAATGCCCATCGTTGGGTTCCAAGGATGCCCATTCTATGGTCCTTT
>CAYXLA010000142.1:0-1509 GCA_964465765.1 uncultured Bacteroidaceae bacterium
TATATCTGTGCCTCGGAGAGGTACACGCGCTATATGACAAGAAATAGTCCGGACCTTATCCCCACGACTTTTCTACTGAGCCGTCAGTAGTACTTACTTTTTGGGTCACCCACCATCAACAAAAGCGGGTCAGCCTCATGGAGACTGACCCGTAGCTATTTGTGCGGTGCGTACGAGACTCGAACTCGTGACCTCCTGCGTGACAGGCAGGCATTCTAACCAACTGAACTAACGCACCAAAACGCCATCATTGTCGTTTGCGGATGCAAAGGTAGCGATAGTTTACACATCTGCAAGCATCTGCATATCTTTTTTTGCAGCAAAAGCCACATCTACCCTTTAGGGGCAGTCTGTTCAGCACATTCGGTCGCGATAGTCCTCATAGGTGAAGCGACGGAACACCACAGCACGCCCGTCTGCCGTCTGCATGCCTATCGACGGATGATTGATGCCGTTGAACATGGTGGTCTTGACCGTGGTGTAGTGTATCATGTCCTCAAACACCAGCACATCACCTACGTGCAACTCATGGTCGAAGCTCCAGCTTGCCATCCAGTCACCACTGAGGCATGAGTTACCACCCAGGCGATAGACGAACGGTCCGTCACTGCCCATACGTGCTCCAGTCACCACAGGCTGATAGGGCATCTCCAGACAGTCGGGCATGTGGCACGTGAAGCTGACGTTGAGTATGGCTGTGCGTATGCCGTGATTGCACACGATGTCTGTAATCTTCGACGTGAGCACACCGGTCTGCCAGAGGAAGGCGGAGCCGGGTTCGAGTATGATGCGTAGATGCGGATAGCGTTTGCGAACATCCTTAAGCAGTGAGATGAGTAGCGGCACGTCATAGCCCTGACGTGTCATCAGGTGTCCGCCACCGAGGTTCAGCCACTGTGCCTGCCGCAACCATTTGTCGAAGCGTGGCAGCAGGTGCTCCAGTGTATGCTGCAATGCCAGTGCCGATGACTCACAGTGATTGTGACAGTGCAAGCCCTCGATGCCTGCCGGAAGCTGGTCGGGCAGCTGGTCGGCAGTAAGTCCGAAGCGTGAGCCTGGTGCACATGGATTGTACAGTTCGGTCTCTATCTCCGAATATTCGGGATTGACACGCAGTCCGCACGACACATGTCCGTCGGCACCTTCATGCTCTTTCACCACGGGGTAGAACCGCTCGAACTGCGTCAGCGAGTTGAACGTGATGTGACTGCTGCAACGTACGATGTCGGGGAACTCCTCTTCGGTGTATGCCGGAGAATATGTATGTGCCTTACTGCCGAACTCCTCGAAGGCAAGACGTGCCTCATACAGTGAGCTGGCAGTGCTATGACCGATGTACTCACGGAATATGTCGAACGACTTCCACAAGGCAAACGCCTTGAAAGCCAGTATTATCTCTACCCCAGCCTCGCGTGCCACATGGCTGATAAGTTCGAGGTTGCGGCGCAGCAATGTCTCGTCCATTATGTAGCATGGATTGGGAAAGCGGCTATGGTCTATCATCTCTCT
>CAYXLA010000142.1:1609-5180 GCA_964465765.1 uncultured Bacteroidaceae bacterium
TCTATTTGACTCTTTGTCTCGTTGACTCGTTGTCTCTTTGTCTATTTGACTCTTTATATCTGCGTGCAGGCTTTCAGGACACCACCTTGAAGCGTGCAAAGCGCAGCAGCAGCTTCTTGACGCCTGCATTCTTGAACTCTATGGTGGCACGTGCATCATCGCCAGCACCATCAACGCTGATCACCGTGCCTATGCCGAAGCGTTCGTGCTCTATGGTCTGCCCTACCGACAGCGATGCTGTGCCGGCATCTGCATGCGATGGACTGACGAGTGTGCTGCCTAAGCGCTTCAACGTCTGCGGATGTGCAGTCATCGTCGGTCTGCTTTGTGCAGCAGGCGCAGTGCGTGTAGGGGTGTTGACTGCACCATCAACAATCAAGTAATGACGGTCGATGTCGTTCAGGAAGCGGCTTGGCGACGAGAACTCCATCTTGCCATAGTGGAAGCGCATCTTGGCAAACGTCAGGAAGCAGTGCTGTTCGGCACGTGTCAGAGCCACGTAGAACAGGCGTCGTTCCTCCTCCAGTTCGCGCAGTGATGCCGCACCGTTACCATCGTTGCGAAGGCTCGGGAACAGTCCATCCTCCATGCCGACGACAAACACGGTGTTAAACTCCAGTCCCTTGGCAGAGTGTATGGTCATGATTGTGACGCGTGGCGTGTTGTCGTCGTCACGGTCGTTGTCCTGGTCGGTCAGCAACGACACGTCCGACAGATAGTCGCTCAGCAAGACAGCCTTATCGTCCTGCTCGAGGCGGTCCTGTGTGAATGTCTCGAGAGCATTAATCAATTCGTCGACATTCTCCTTGCGGCTCAGTCCCTCAGGAGTAGTGTCGCGTACGATTTCCTTCGCTATGCCCGACTGCTTTATGATGTCCGCTCCAAGCTCATAGGCTGTGCATGCCGTAACCTGACTGTTGAAGCCCTGTATCAGGTCGCGATATGCCATCAGCTTCGTCAGTGTGCCACGGTTGACGTTCAGCCCTGTTTCGGCAGGATTGCAGATGACGTTCCACAGGCTGGTGTGCGACTGCGATGCCGCCACCATTATCTTCGCTATGGTGGTGTCGCCAATGCCGCGTGCAGGAGTGTTGATGGTGCGCTTCAGTGCCTCCTCGTCGTTAGGATTGACAGCCATGCGGAAGTAGGCGATGACGTCCTTTATCTCCTTGCGCTGATAGAACGACAGTCCGCCATACACACGGTATGGTATGCCACGCCTGCGCATCGTCTCCTCGAAGATGCGGCTCTGTGCGTTCGTGCGATACAGCACGGCGAAGTCGGAGTATGGCATGTTGTTCCTGATGTGCATCGACGCAATGCGTCCGGCAACCATCTCTCCCTCCTCGATGTCGCTGACAGCACGCATCACCGTAATGGCATCGCCCTGTTCGCGTCGCGAGTAGACATCCTTCTTTATCTGCATCTTGTTCTTGCCGATGAGACTGTTGGCTGCACCGACGATGTTCTGTGTGCTGCGGTAGTTCTGCTCCAGCTTGAACACCCGTGTGCCCTTGAATGTCTTTGTGAAGTGGAGTATGTTGTCGATGTCGGCACCACGAAACGAGTAGATGCTCTGTGCGTCGTCGCCGACCACGCAGACGTGCTGGTGCTGTCCAGCCAGCTGCGTCACGATGCTGTGCTGTGCGAAGTTGGTGTCCTGATACTCGTCCACCAGTATGTAGCGGAACTGCTGCTGATACTTTGCCAGTATGTCCTCCTTATGACGGTCGAAGAGCATGTACGTGTAGAGCAGCAGGTCGTCGAAGTCCATGGCATCTGCCTGACGGCATCGCTCGAAGTATTCCTGATAGATCTCCGCCAGCTTCGGCATGTGGTTGCGCTCGTCTGCCATCCTTATGGCTACGCTCGAGGCATAGTCGCGTGGCAGCAGCAGCCGGTTCTTGGCATTCGATATCTGGTTCTGCACGGCAGCAGGCTTGTAGACCTTGTCGTCGAGGTCCATGCCCTTGATGATGCTCTTCAGCAGGTTGCGGCTGTCTGCCGCATCATAGATGGTGAACTGTGGCGAGAAGCCTATGCTGTTGCACTCGGCATGCAGTATGCGCAGGAACACAGAGTGGAACGTACCCATCCACAGGTAGCGTGCCCGTTGCCCGCCCACCTGTGTGCTGATGCGCTCCTTCATCTCGCGTGCCGCCTTGTTGGTGAAGGTCAGTGCCAGTATGCTCCATGGCTCATAGCCATGCTCCAGCAGCCATGCAATCTTGTAGGTCAGTACTCGCGTCTTGCCCGAGCCTGCACCGGCAATGACCAGCGCAGGGCCGTCGCAATAGGTCACTGCCTCACGCTGGCTCTCGTTGAGTTCGTTTATGTAGTCAGACATTAGAGGGATGGTGTGTGTGTTGTTCTGCCTTGACGTTACCTTATTCCTGTCCGTCGTCGACGAATGCATGCAAGCCCTTTGCAGCATCTGCAGCTGTGATGCGACGACAACCGTTGTCCAGATCCACCAGCACATAGCGGTCGTTGCCCATGCCCAGCTCCTTCATATACGACAGCTGACGCAGTCCGTGGCGTGTCTCAATGCGCTCCACCATTGCTTGGTGCTCTTCGGCTGTCATGGCATAGACGATGTCTACGCATGCCTGGTCGATGGCAAGGATGTCTGTCGACGACAGTATGCCCACGTTAGGTGTGACGACTGGTTCTGCTGCCAAGCCCTCGCAGTCGCACGACACCGACATGTTGCGCATCACGTTGACGTAGGTGATGTTCTTGTCGAAGAAGTCCACTGTTGCCTTCGTCGATTCCGTTATGCGCTCCATGAACTCCTCCTCGGCGATGCTCCACTGGTCTGCACCAGGATATGTGTGTATCATTGCCTTACCGATGCGTCCGTCGGCACAGCCTATGCCTATGTTCTTGTTCGAGCCTCCGAAGCCGCCCATCGTGTGACCCTTGAAGTGTGTCAGCACCACGAGCGAGTCATAGTCGGTCATGTGGCTGCCCACCGACATCTCGTTGAACCACTTGCCACCCTTCACCGGCAGCATCTTCGTGCCATCCTCGTCCATGATGTCGACGGGACAGAACGTCCATCCGTTCACCTCCAGCGTCTGGCGATGCTGCTCCGTAGTATAGCGGTCGCCCTCATAGTAGGTGTTTGTCTCGACTATGTTTGCTCCCTTGAGGTCGTCCTCCAAGAGTGCCTTCACCCACGAGCGAGGAATGATGTTCGGTCCGTGCTGCTCGCCGGTGTGCAGCTTCACGCCCACCTTGCCGTGTATGTTTCCACTCACATGGGCATAAGCCTCCTTGAGTCCTTCGGCACTGAGCTTGCGTGTGAAGTAGACGATTGAAGCATTGCCTTTGCGGTCTCCATAAGGCACGTATTTGTTGCCGTCAGTGCCCGCCTTCGGTGTGTTTGTTGTCTGTGTCATAAGTTCTTGGTTGTTTGTGCGGCACTACCCCATTGATTGGTCAATCGTGCCCGCATGATTGTCATGATGCAAATGTACGTTTTTTTGCGATACCAAATGACTGACGCTACACTTTCAGTAGTCCTATGGACGTACAGCCAGAGAGACACTGATGTTCAGCATAAATT
>CAYXLA010000143.1:0-5148 GCA_964465765.1 uncultured Bacteroidaceae bacterium
CTCGGAGAGACACAATTCTGCATAACCCCTGACTAAGGGAGCGCAGCGACCGCAGTCTGGGGCCAAGGTACATCCCCCTACCGTGCCTCGAAGAGGTACATACATATAGGACCTGCACGTTTCACGCAACACGCTTCACACTTAACGTGCCGCAGGCACACTGGGGTACATACATATAGGACATGGAATATCCTCTGGCTTTTCTTCTGCTGCGGATAAAATATTGAGGAAAAGATTTGTCGGTTGGAAATAAAGATGTACTTTTGCGTCCGATTATTCCGAAGCGGGTAGATGAAGATGTCTGTACATAGTGAACGGACCACCCGACGGAGCTAACTTTTACAATTTATATAAATGTACGCAATTGTAGAAATTAAAGGCTTGCAGTACAAGGCAGAGGCAGGCAAGAAACTGTATGTGAACCACATTCAGGATGCCGAGAATGGTGACACAGTGGAGTTCGACAAGGTTCTCCTCGTCGACAACGATGGTGCAATCACTGTAGGTACACCGGTTGTTGAAGGCGCAAAGGTGGTTTGCGAGGTTAAGTCAAAATTGGTGAAGGGCGACAAGGTGCTGGTCTTCCACAAGAAGAGAAGAAAAGGCATGCGCAAGTTGAATGGTCACCGCACATTCTTCACAGAGTTGACAATTAAGGAAGTAGTAGCTTAACGATTAAAAGAAAGACAGAAAGATATGGCACACAAGAAAGGTGTTAGTAGTTCTAAGAACGGACGCGAGTCACACAGCAAGAGATTGGGCGTTAAGATTTGGGGCGGTCAGGAGTGCAAGGCCGGCAACATCATAGTACGCCAGAGAGGTACAGCATTCCACCCGGGCAAGAACATCGGCATGGGCAAAGACCATACGCTCTATGCGCTGGTTGACGGCACAGTGCAGTTCCAGGTCAAGAGAGAGGACAAGCGTTACATCAACGTTGTTCCGGTGGAGACAACTGCTGAGGCATAAAGACACACAAGAGAAATCTTACGGGCTGCGAATGCCCGCGACAATCATAGAAAGGTGCGACTCTAGGGAGTTGCACCTTTTTTATTTCTCCTTCGATGTTACAGATTGATACAAAAAGAGCACCATATTTGACATAAAAACAATACCTTTGCATATTCGATTAGACAATTGACTGAACTAACAAAATAAACAACTAAAGGTTATGCTTACCATTAAACAAATCACCGATGACACCGCAAAGGTCATCAAGGGTCTTAATAAGAAGCACTTCAAGAATGCCGAGGAAACAATCGATAGAGTACTGAAGACAAACGAGGCACGCAAGAACGCACAGGTGAAGCTCGACAACAACCTTGCCGAAGCCAACAAGCTGTCGAAGTCAATCGGAATGCTGATGAAAGAAGGCAAGAAAGACGAGGCAGATAAGGCCAAGGCACGTGTGACAGAGCTGAAGGACGCCAACAAGAGCCTCCAGGCAGAGATGGACAAAGCAGCCGAAGACCTGAAGCAACTGCTCTACACCATTCCTAACGTGCCCTACGATGAGGTGCCTGAAGGTGTAGACTCGAACGATAACGTCGTTGTCAAACTTGCCGACAACGAATGGCCATTGCCAAAGAACGCCCTGCCCCACTGGGAACTGGCAAAGAAGTACGACCTCATTGACTTCGACCTTGGCGTGAAGATCACAGGTGCAGGATTCCCTGTATATAAAGGTAAGGGTGCACGTCTGCAGCGTGCGCTGATAAACTTCTTCCTCGATGAAGCTGTGAAAGACGGATACCGTGAGGTGCAGCCTCCTACGGTGGTCAACGAAGCTTCAGGTTACGGCACAGGACAGCTGCCTGACAAGGAAGGACAGATGTATCACTGCGAGGTGGATAACTTCTACCTGATACCTACTGCCGAGGTTCCGGTGACAAACATATACCGCGACGTCATCCTCGACGAGAAAGACCTCCCTATAAAGAACTGTGCATACACCGAGTGCTTCCGTCGTGAGGCCGGCTCATACGGTAAGGACGTGCGCGGACTGAACCGTCTGCATGAGTTCTCGAAGGTGGAACTGGTGCGCATCGACACACCTGAGCACTCGCGTCAGAGCCATCAGGAGATGCTCGACCATGTGGAAGGTCTGCTCAAGAAGTTGGAACTGCCCTACCGCATACTGCGTCTCTGTGGCGGCGACATGAGCTTCACATCATCGATATGCTATGACTTCGAGGTCTACTCGGAAGCTCAGAAGCGCTGGCTCGAGGTAAGCTCGGTATCGAACTTCGACACCTATCAGGCCAACCGTCTGCACTGCCGCTACCGCACTGCCGACAAGAAGGTTGAGTTGTGTCATACTCTCAACGGCTCTGCACTGGCATTGCCACGCATCGTAGCTGCTATACTCGAGGACTTCCAGACCGAGAACGGCATACGCATGCCTAAGGCTCTGGTGCCGTACACAGGCTTTGAGATGATTGACTAAACGTACTGGTCAAATCGAGACAAGGGTTTACGTAATTCAAAGTGACTAACAACCATCAATAGAAATGAACAGAATCACAAAGAAAGAGCAACTTTCAGAGAAAGTATTCAAACTGACAGTCGAAGCACCCCTGATAGCTAAGTCGCGTAAGGCTGGTCACTTCGTAATAGTACGTGTGGGCGAGAAGGGCGAGCGCATACCTCTCACCATCGCCAATGCAGACACCGAGAAAGGCACCATAACACTGGTGGTGCAGACAGTGGGACTGACATCGACAAAGTTGTGCAGCCTCAACGAGGGCGACTATATTGCCGACGTTGTGGGCCCATTGGGACAGGCAACACACATAGAGAACTTCGGCACCGTGGTTTGTGCCGGCGGTGGCGTGGGCATAGCACCTATGTTGCCAATAGTACAGGCACTGAAGGCTGCTGGAAACAGAGTCATCACCGTGCTGGCTGGACGCAACAAGAGCCTCATCTTCATGGAAGACGAGATGGCAGCAAGCTCTGACGAGCTCATAATAATGACCGACGACGGTTCGTACGGCACCAAGGGACTGGTGACCAACGGCATCGAAGGCGTCATTCAGCGCGAGAAGGTGAACAAGTGCTTCGCCATTGGCCCTGCCATAATGATGAAGTTCGTCTGCCTGCTGACGAAGAAGTACGAGATACCAACCGACGTATCGCTCAACACCATTATGGTGGACGGTACCGGTATGTGCGGTGCATGCCGCGTGACAGTCGACGGACAGACCAAGTTCGTCTGCGTCGACGGACCGGAGTTTGACGGCCATAAGGTTGATTTCGACGAGATGATGAAGCGTATGGGAGCATACAAGCCTCTCGAGAAAGAAGAGATGGACAAGTATAATGCTGCCCTCGCAGGCAAGCAGGAAGGTGCTGAAGCAGCACCGGCAGCTGCCGACGACGACGAGACAAGCCGCAATGCAGCATGGCGTCAGGAACTGCGCAAGTCCATGAAGCCCAAAGAGCGCATGGCGATACCACGTGCCAAGATGAACGAGCTTGCTCCTGACTATCGTGCTCATGTGCGTAAGGAGGAGGTCAATCAGGGACTCACCGAAGAGCAGGCGCTGGTAGAGGCTAAACGTTGTCTCGACTGTGCCAACCCCGGTTGCGTGCAGGGTTGTCCGGTAAGCATCAACATTCCACGATTCATAAAGAACATAGAACGCGGCAACTACCTTGAGGCTGCACATACTCTGCGTGAGACCAGCTCACTGCCAGCCGTCTGCGGACGTGTATGTCCACAGGAGAAGCAGTGCGAGTCGAAGTGTATTCACCTCAAGAGTGGCGGCGAGGCTGTAGCCATTGGTTATCTGGAGCGTTTCGCAGCAGACTACGAGCGCGAGAGCGGCAAGATGGCAATACCTGCCATGAAGCCGGCAAACGGCATCAAGGTTGCTGTCGTAGGTTCCGGTCCTTCTGGTCTGTCGTTTGCAGGCGACATGGCTAAGGATGGATTCAGCGTCACTGTATTCGAGGCATTGCACGAGATTGGCGGTGTGCTGAAGTATGGTATACCGGAGTTCCGTCTGCCCAATAGCATCGTCGATGCCGAGATAGAGAACCTCAAGAAGATGGGTGTTGAGTTCGTCAAGGACTGCATCATAGGCAAGACCATATCGGTGCAGCAGCTCGAGGACGAAGGCTTCAAGGGCATATACGTAGCCAGTGGTGCCGGACTGCCCAACTTCATGCATATTCCTGGCGAGAACCTCATTAACGTGATGTCGTCGAACGAGTTCCTGACACGCGTCAACCTTATGGATGCAGCGAGCGACGATACCGACACACCTGTACCATTCGGCAAGCACGTGGTCGTTGTAGGTGGTGGCAACACCGCTATGGACTCTGTACGTACAGCTCTCAGACTGGGAGCCGAGAGTGCGACAATAGTCTATCGCCGCTCAGAAGCAGAGATGCCGGCACGCAAGGAAGAGGTGAAGCATGCCAAGGAAGAAGGTGTCTGCTTCATGACACTGCACAACCCGATAGAGTATGTTGCCGACGAGCAAGGACACGTCAAGCAGGTTGTACTGCAGAAGATGCAGCTTGGTGAGCCCGATGCTTCAGGTCGCAGAAGTCCTGAACCTATACCGGGAGCCACCGAGACACTCGATGCCGACGTAGTGATTGTAGCCATCGGCGTATCGCCTAACCCGATAGTGCCACGCTCAATAGAAGGACTGGAGCTGGGACGTAAGGGCACGATTGTGGTGAATGATGACATGCAGTCATCGATATCTGCCATCTTTGCCGGAGGCGACATCGTGCGTGGTGGAGCAACTGTTATCCTCGCCATGGGTGATGGACGACGTGCAGCAGCAGCCATGAGCAAGAAGCTGCAGCAGGACTGATATTCCCACATAACTGAAATAACATGGACACAGCAGGCACTCATAGCTTGTTGTGTCCTTTTTTGTATCTCTGACTTCAAGCTCTTCAATAGTGCCGTGACGGGTAGGATATCAGTAGGAATATAGAGAGCAATGAAATCTGTTCATATCCTATGGCGCGTGTACCTCTCCGAGGCACGGGTATATGGTCTCACTTCTATCCCCAGTCTGCGCTGTGCTTAGACTGGGCTTACTCGTTAGTGTACCTCTTCGAGGCACCATAGCAGGATGTATTCACTCACTTGATATGTAACCTCCGAGTGCGTATTATCAGAAC
>CAYXLA010000144.1:0-5118 GCA_964465765.1 uncultured Bacteroidaceae bacterium
GTCTGCGCTACGCTTAGACTGGGGTTATGCATAATTCAGCCTCTCCGAGGCTGCAGGTCCTCTGAGAAGCCTCACCCCGACCCTCCAACAACGTGAAACGTGAAACGTGAAGCGTGATGCGTGGGCAATATCTCAACAAGCCTCACCCCGACCCTCCCCTAAAGGGAAGGAAAGCCTCACCCCTGCCCTCCCCTAAAGGGAAGGAAAGCCTCACCCCTGCCCTCCCCTAAAGGGAAGGGAGTCACAAAGTCCTTCCCTTCAGGGGAGGATTTAGGAGAGGCTCTTTATATCCCTATGGATTTTCTGCCGAGCACGACAAAATGTCGTGTACACCTCTATGCACCTCTGACAAAATGCCAACACCGACAGGCTGGCACCTGTTTTGCAATGGGGCTCGTAAAAAAAAGAGAAGAAACAACATAAACAGATAGAAGACTATGCAGAAAGGTAACATTGGGGTTACGACAGAGAACATATTCCCCGTGATCAAAAAGTTCCTATACAGCGACCATGAGATTTTCCTGCGCGAGATTGTGTCGAACGCAGTCGATGCCACGCAGAAGATAAAGACACAAGCCTCTATGGGCGACTTCAAAGGCGAGCTGGGCGACCTGACGGTGCACGTCACACTGGGCAAGGACACCATCACCGTCAGCGACCGAGGCATCGGCATGACTGCCGAGGAGATGGACAAGTACATCAACCAGATTGCCTTCTCTGGCGCAAACGACTTCCTCGAGAAATACAAGAACGACGCCAACGCCATCATCGGACACTTCGGACTGGGATTCTACTCGGCATTCATGGTGTCGAAGAAGGTGGAGGTCATCACCAAGTCGTGCAAGGAAGGCGCAAAGGCAGTGAAATGGGTCTGCGACGGCAGTCCGGAGTTCACCATGGAGGAGTGCGAGAAGGACGACCGCGGCACAGATATAATAATGTATATCGACGACGAGAGCAAGGAGTTCCTCGGAGAGAGCCGCATCAGCAGTCTGCTGAAGAAGTACTGCCGCTTCCTGCCCGTGCCGATAGCCTTCGGCAAGAAGAAGGAATGGAAAGACGGCAAGCAGGTGGAGACAGCAGAGGACAACATCATCAACGACACCACACCACTGTGGACACGCAAGCCGTCGGAGCTGAAGGACGAGGACTACAAGAAGTTCTACTCCGAGCTCTACCCCATGAGCGACGAGCCGCTGTTCTGGATTCATCTGAACGTCGACTATCCGTTCAACCTGACCGGTATACTCTACTTCCCGAAGGTGAAGAGCAACATCGAGCTCACGAAGAACAAGATTCAGCTCTACGTCAACCAGGTGTTTGTGACCGATGAGGTGGAAGGCATCGTGCCCGACTTCCTGACGCTGCTGCATGGCGTGCTCGACTCGCCCGACATTCCGCTTAACGTGTCGCGCTCGTACCTGCAGAGCGACAGCAACGTGAAGAAGATTTCGACCTACATAACCAAGAAGGTTGCCGACCGCCTGCAGGACATCTTCAAGCAAGACCGCAAGCAGTTTGAGGAGAAATGGGACGACCTGAAGATCTTCATAGACTACGGCATGCTGACCGAGGACGACTTCTACAACCGTGCAAAGGACTTCGCCCTGCTGGAAGACACCGACGGCAAGAAGTACACGTTTGAGGAGTACAAGACACTGATAAAGGACAACCAGACCGACAAGGACGGCAACCTCGTCTACCTCTATGCAGCCAACAAGGACGACGAGTACAGCTTTATCGAGGGTGCAAAGAGCAAGGGCTACAACGTGCTGCTGATGGACGGACAGCTGGATGTGGCTGTGATAAGCATGCTCGAGCAGAAGTGGGAGAAGACACGCTTCACACGCGTCGACAGCGACATCGCCGACAACCTCATTGCCAAGGAAGATGCCAAGAAGGACGTGCTGGAAGCACACAAGCAGGAGGCACTGAGCGCCATGTTCCAGAGCCAGGCACCCACGACGCTGAAGGCAGAGTTCAGCATACTGGCACAGCCGATGGGCGAAGCCGGAATACCGGTCACCATAACCCGCAGCGAATATATGCGCCGTATGAAGGAGATGGCAAACATTCAGCAAGGCATGAGCTTCTATGGCGATATGCCCGACATGTACAACGTCGTGCTGAACACCGACCACAGCCTCATAAAGCGTCTGCTCGAGGAAGAGGAGAAGGAATGTTCGGCACAAGTGAGCCCGCTGCAAGAGCAGATGGACAGCATCAACAAGGAACGCAACGAGCTGCGCGATGCACAGAAGGGCAAGAAGGATGACGAGATTCCACAGGCGGACAAGGACAAGGTAAGCGACCTGGACAAGCAGTGGCAGGAGCTGAAGAAGCAGAAGGAAGCCGTCTATGCCAACTATGCCGCAGGCAACAAGCTGGTGCACCAGCTCTTCGACCTGGCATTGCTGCAGAACGGAATGCTCAAGGGCGAGGCTCTGAACAGCTTCATCAAGCGCAGCGTCGAGATGATTGGCTGACAATCACACACACAGGCTGCGGCGACCGGCCATCAAAAAAAACGCTGACCGGCGGCACACAGATTTCTAATCACTACGGGGTGGTGCAAACATTCTTGCGCCGCCCCGTTTTGTGCATATACGCATTTTGCACTACCTTTGATGCTGGAAAAACATCTAACGAGAATGAAGAGAATGCTCCTGTTTATGGTGCTGGTTGCCGTTGTGCTGGCACCTCTTAGGGCACAGCGCGTGGGACTGGTGATGAGTGGCGGCGGTGCCAAGGGACTGACGCACATAGGCATCATACGTGCACTGGAGGAGAACGGCGTGCCCATCGACTATGTTGCAGGCACGTCGATGGGAGCCATAATAGGCAGCCTCTATGCCATGGGCTACAGTGCCGACGACATGGAACGGCTCATCGCGTCGGACGACTTCCGCTGCTGGTACTCGGGAGAGGCAGACCCGCAGTATGTCTACTACTTCAAGCAGGACCGTCCTACGCCTGAGTTCTTCAACCTTCACTTCGCCCTGCCACTCATGCACCGCGACTCCACATCGACACAAAGCAGCGTTTCGCCTGTGCGGATACCCATCAATCTGGTCAGTCCTGTACAGATGAATGTGGTCTTCCCCGAACTGTTTGCTCCATCTACGGCAGCCTCGGGCGGCGACTTCGACCATTTGTTTGTCCCGTTCCGCTGTGTGGCATCGGACGTCTACAACAAGAAAGCCTTGGTGATGCGCAGTGGCGACCTGGGCGATGCCGTGCGGGCATCAATGACATTCCCGTTTGTGTTCAAGCCGATAGAGATTGACGGTGTGCTGGCTTACGACGGCGGCATCTACAACAACTTCCCTACCGACGTCATGAAGCAGGACTTCAATCCCGACATAATCATCGGCAGCGTGGTGTCGGCCAATGCCGACAAGCCGTCGGAGTATGACGTCATGAGCCAGGTGGAGAACATGATAATGCAGAAGACCGACTACAGCGTGCCCGATTCGCTGCACGACATACTGATGACATTCCGCTACGACAACGTCAGCCTGCTCGACTTCGACCGCATCAAGGAGCTTGAGAAGATTGGCTACGACCGCACCATGCAGATGATGGACACCATAAAGGCACGCATCACGCGACGTG
Organism: uncultured Bacteroidaceae bacterium; assembly: GCA_964465765.1. GTDB lineage: Bacteria > Bacteroidota > Bacteroidia > Bacteroidales > Bacteroidaceae > Bacteroides. The sequence goes on from CAYXLA010000144.1 coordinate 3,616, forward strand.
TCAGTCCCGAGTCGGTCGACAGCCGACGCAATCTGTATCGCAGCCGACTGTCCGACATGATATTCCGCGACATCAGCGTCAGCGGCGTAAGCAGCCAGCAGGCAGCCTACATAAAGCGCGAGATACGCGGCGGCGACGAGGCAAACATCTTCAGCTACGACGACTTCAAGAAGGCATACTTCCGACTGCTGACCGGCACCGTCATATCCGAAATCATTCCACATGCCACCTACAATCCTGCCGACGGACTGTACCAACTGCACATCGACGTGAAGCTGCGCGACCCGTTCTCCATACGTCTTGGCGGCAACGTGTCAACATCAAACTTCAACCAGATATACCTTGGACTTGGCTATCAGGACATGAACTACTATCAGAAGGAGATACTCGCCGACGGACAGCTTGGCAAGATCTATAAGAACTTCCAGCTGATGGGACGCATAGACGTGCCTGGACGCGTACCGGTGTCGTACCGTGCAGTGGCATCAATCAGCCAGTTCGACTACTTCAAGGAGGCAAACCTGTTCGAGAACGACAACCCGACACTCAACTCCAAGAACGAGCGTTTCCTGAAGCTCTATGCCACCCTGCCCTTCCTCCGCAGCCGACGTCTGGAGTTTGGTGCAGGCGTTGGACGACTCAAGGACCGCTACTATCAGAATTCCGTAATCGACTTCGTCAACGACCGCCACGACAACAGCGTCTACATGCTTGTGGGTGGTTCCATTGGCATCTATGCCAGCACGCTCGACTCGCGCCAGTTTGCCACGCAGGGAAGCTACGAGAAGCTGGTGGTGCAGGCCTATACAGGCAACGAACGTTTCCATTCCGGCAACGGCAGCACTCCGACACAGAACCTTAACCACTCATGGTGGCAGGCGTCATATCATATCGAGAAATACCACGCCATAGCTCCCCACTTCACCCTGGGCTGGATGGCAGAGGGCTTGTACTCGTCGCGAGGCTTCTCGCAGAACTATACCGCCACCAAGATGCAGGCGGCAGACTTCTCGCCAACACCCCACAGCAAGCTGACCTACAACAAGTCGTTTCGTGCCAACCAGTACTTGGCAGTGGGCATAAAGCCCATCGTGGTGCTCAGCGACATGTTCCATCTTCGCACCGAGTTCTATGGCTTCCAGCCCATACGACCCATTCTGCGTGCCGCCGATGGCAGTGCACGCTATGGCACCAGCATGACCCACTTCCAGTATATGGGCGAAGTGTCGGTGGTCTGCAAGCTGCCGTTTGGTGCAGTGTCGGCATTCATGAACCACTACAGCACTCCCAAAGCCAACTGGAACTTCGGCCTCTCACTGGGATGGCAGCTGTTCAACTATCGCTTCTTTGAGTAAGGGCGCCACAAGTCCAACACGAGGGGCTTAAGCGTAAGCGTTTAATGCGACTCTTAAAACGGGTCAGTAGAAAAGCCTTGGGGATATCTCCATGTCCTATATGTATGTACCTCTCCGAGGCACATTAGGAGGATGTACTTAGCCCCAG
>CAYXLA010000145.1:0-5069 GCA_964465765.1 uncultured Bacteroidaceae bacterium
GTACATTATATGGCTAACCCCTGACTAAGGGAACGCAGTGACCGCAGTCTGGGGCCCCAAGCATCCGCCTAATGTGCCTCGAAGAGGTACATACATATAGGACATGAATATACCCACCTATTTTCTACTGAGCCCTAATCTCAACCCAACACGTAACGTGCAACACGCAACACGCAGAAGGCTTATGTTTGCGTCGGAAAAGTCTTATATTCTCGATGGCACTTTCAAACGTTTGCGATGGCACTTTTAAATATAAGACTTTGCCATTTCAAATATAAGCATCGGCAAGAACGCTTATAGGCTTCTCACTTTTGCCTTATAAATATGTTTATGGGCGTGCCGTTGAAGTCCCACTTTGCACGCAACTTGTTTTCCAAGTAGCGCTTGTACGGCTCGCGTACATACTGCGGCAGATTGGCAAAGAATACGAACGAAGGGATCTGCGTATTCGGCAGCTGCGTCACATATTTTATCTTCACCATCTTGCCTTTTGTCATTGGAGGCGGATAGGCTTCTATAAGCGGAAGCATCTCTTCATTGAGTTTCGCCGTGGAGACTTTGGTCTGCCGATTGTTGTAGACGGCACGTGCCGTCTCAAGGACTTTCAGTATTCTCTGCTTGGTCAATGCCGAACCGAAGATTATAGGGAAGTCAGAGAACGGAGCGAAACGTGCACGGATGGCATCGATAAACGTGTTCATTACCTTATCCGACTTATCCTCGACCAAATCCCATTTGTTCACGACGACTACGAGGCCCTTCTGGTTCCGTTGTATCAGCGAGAAGATGTTCAGGTCCTGACTCTCAATGCCGCGCGTGGCATCGAGCATCAGAATGCAGACATCGGAGTTCTCGATAGCACGAATCGAACGCACGACGGAATAGTATTCCAGGTCTTCGGTTATCTTATTCTTCTTGCGGATTCCGGCTGTATCGACCAGATAGAAATCGAAGCCGAACTTGGAATAGCGGGTATAGATGGAGTCACGCGTGGTTCCGGCAATGTCGGTCACGATGTTTCGGTCTTCGCCGATGAAGGCATTTATCAATGACGACTTGCCAGCATTAGGTCTTCCCACAACAGCAATACGAGGGAGTTCGTCTTCCAGAACCTCTGCATCCTTCTTGAATAGGCCGACAAGTTTGTCGAGCAACTCGCCTGTGCCGCTACCTGTTGCTGCAGATATGCAGAACGGATCGCCCAATCCCAGACGATAGAACTCAGCCGAATTGTACTGCAAGTCGTTGTTGTCGGTCTTGTTGGCAACAAGGATGACGTCCTTCTTGCAGCGTCGCAGTATGGTTGCAACATCAGAGTCCAAATCGGTAAGGCCGTTCATCACGTCAACGAGGAACAGTATCACGTCTGCTTCTTCGACAGCAAGCATGACTTGTCTGCGTATCTCTTCCTCGAACACATCTTCCGAGTTTACGACCCATCCGCCTGTGTCGATGACGGAGAACTCTTTTCCAGCCCATTCCGACTTGCCATACTGACGGTCGCGTGTAGTACCGGCTTGCTCATTCACTATCGCCCTGCGTGTTTTCGTCAGGCGATTGAACAATGTAGACTTACCTACATTGGGGCGTCCAACTATAGCTACTATGTTTCCCATCGCTTATCTTGTTTTGTAATGGTCTCACTGTGCGGCAAGACTCAATGTCAATCTTTCTGGCTATATCCGAAGTTGCGCAGTTCCTTGTCCGAGCTGCGCCAGTCTTTGTCGACCTTGACGAACGTCTCAAGGAAGACAGACTTGCCGAAGAACTTCTCCAGACTTAGCCTTGCTTCGGTCGAGACCTTCTTCAAGGCTCGTCCCTGATGACCTATTATTATTCCTTTCTGTGTCTCCCTCTCAACGTAGATCACAGCCATTATATGGATAGAGTTCTTGCTCTCCTTGAATTGTTCGATGACAACCTCTACAGAATAGGGGATTTCCTTGTCATAATACAGCAAGATTTTCTCCCTAAGGATTTCCGACGCGAAGAAGCGTGCAGGTTTGTCGGTGAGCTGATCCTTGTCGAAATAAGGAGGTGAATCGGGTATCAGGTCCTTGACACGCTTAAGCACCACGTCCACATTGAACTTGTTTGATGCCGATATAGGAATGATCTCTGCCTTTGGAAGCAGTGTATGCCAAGTCTCAACCGTCTCTTCAAGCTGTTTCTGGTCAGACAAATCAATCTTGTTGACGAGCACAATGACAGGGACATCAAGCTCGGCCACCTTGTCGATGAAGTCTTTGTTCTTCTCGGGCTTCTCAACTACGTCGGTGACATAGAGCAGCACGTCTGCATCAACCAATGCCGATGTTGAGAACTCAAGCATGGACTCCTGCAGCTTGTACTGCGGCTTCAGCACTCCTGGAGTATCGGAAAACACAATCTGCACGTCATCCGTATTATAGATTCCCATGATACGATGACGGGTGGTCTGCGCCTTGAATGTCGCGATGGATATCTTCTCGCCCATCAATGCGTTCATCAGCGTAGACTTTCCTACATTAGGATTGCCAACAATATTTACGAAACCGGCCTTATGCATCGCCCCTTACTCTTCAAAAAAAGCGCATCGTATATTGAAATATGACGCGCTTCTTAATGTTATCAATTACAAGCTGCTTACTCTTTGTCCTGTTTATCGTCGTCGGTTATCGGTTGAGTTTCGACAGAGTCGCCGTCATAGCCCCATATCAAGTAGGTTGCTCCCCAAGAGAATCCGGCTCCAAAAGCCGTGAGGATTATCTTGTCTCCCTTCTTGAGTATGCGTTCATAATCTGTCAAGCACAGCGGAATGGACACGCAACTGGTGTTTCCATAGCGCGCTATATTGACAAGGAACTTATCCTCCGAGATGTTGAGCATCTTCGACACAGCGTCGATAATCCTCAAGTTTGCCTGATGCGGGACAATCCATTTCACGTCTTCAGCCGTCAGACCATTGTTTTCCATGACCTTTGTCGAAGCCAGAGCCATATCAGTCACGGCATGTTTGAACACTGGTCTGCCATCCTGATAGATGTAGTGCATCTTATTGTCTACCGTGAAATAAGACGGAGGACAAACAGAGCCGCCAGCCTTCATGTGGAGCGACGGAAGTCCAAGTCCATCAGTACGCAGATAGGAGTCAATGACGCCAATGTTCTCGCTTGTAGGTTCAAGGAAACAAGCCGCTGCACCATCACCGAAGAGAGGACATGTAGCGCGGTCTGTATAGTTCACCATACACGAAAGCTTCTCCGCACAAACTACGAGAACCTTCTTGTATCTTCCTGAACGGATGAAGTTGGTACCGACCTCCAACGCATAGAGGAATCCGCTGCATGCAGCCTCCAGGTCGAAGCCAAAGGCATTCTTAAGCCCCAACTTGCCACAAAGGATTGAAGCGTTGGACGGGAAATGATAATCAGGAGTAGTCGTTGCAACGACCAAGAGGTCAACATCTTCCGGATTGGCTCCAGTCTGGCGAAACAGCTTCTTGCAAGCCTTTCTTGCCATATACGAACTGCCAAGACCTTCTTCCTTCAGGATATGACGTTCCTTAATGCCTACATGCGACATTATCCACTCGTCATTGGTATCGACCATCTTTGACAACTCTTCGTTCGTCAAGACATAGTCGGGCACATATCCGGCAATTCCCGTTATAACAGCATTAATATTTCCCATTACGATGTGACGGTTCTTTATCTGCAACAAACTGAAGTGCAGGAAAAACGTTCACACGATTCCTTGCACTCCAACAAAATATCTCCGACAAAAAGCTGATTAAACAGCTGTCTCCTTCTCTACTGCCAACTTGCCGCGATAGTAGCCACAAGCGGGGCAAACAGTGTGATACACATGCCATTCTCCGCAGTTCGGGCATACAGCCAACGTAGGAGCTACTGCTACATCATGTGTTCTTCTCTTTGCAGTTCTGGTTTTAGACTGCCTTCTTTTAGGATGTGCCATCTTATAAGTATTTTAATTGTTATTTAATAAATTCTTCAATCCGTTCCAACGCGGGTCGGTTACCGTACCATCGGTATCTGTCTCTCCAGCGTTCTCGGCATCTATATCTTCGGGTATGCGCCCTTCATGTTGCTTCAGAATGTTCATCATCTCGGGATTGCACTCCCCATCAGGATGCACATGCTGTATAGGAATGGCAAGTGCGGCAAATTCATATATCAGCCACGCTACATTTATCACTCCTTCTGTCTCAGGTACGACAATCAAGTCACTACCGTCATCCTTATACTCCGAGCCGAACTTCACTCTTACTTTCGCCTCGGTAGATATAGGCTGGACCATATCGTCAAGACAACGGTCACAAACTATGACAACCTCTCCATCTATGTCAAAAAACAGGTCAAAGGCTTCGGCAAGCTTCTTGACGCGCAGGTGCACATCAAGACGACCGCCCTTTATCTCTTCCTGTTCAAGACTTTGAAAGAAATCATCCTCAATAGAAAAGTCTGTCTCATAGAGATTCTCTTCCATTGACTTAAGATCCACAATATAGTTCTTAAGGTCGTTCATCTGTCTCCACAATTCGGGCTGCAAAGTTACAAATAAAAATCAGAGACTTCCTTCTTCCAATCGCTTTTCTTTATTGTTTTTCTCGTTGTATGCGTTTCCATTGCACAAGAGAGCGCACAATGAGAACTTTGCGGTAGGAAACAAGAGCCCCTTGCAGCAATACATGCGTGTTCCCTATATATAAGATGTACGCGCACGCGCGCGCGTTCATATTATATATAGGACTGGCTGTTAACATAAAGAAGATCGCAAGTTCTGACTAATATACACAGCCAACTATTTCATGAAAGCCTGGCATAAGAAGTTCTACACTTATGTGGAATACTAACTCTGTAAAGAAAGATATACTCCGAAAGCGTTCAAAGGACAGCAGGTGATTGGGTATAGTAATACACCCGACCATAATGATAGAATATGTATCAAACCGTGATGATAGAATAGCTATGGGTCGGACTGTACTATTGTATTCCCTACGCATATCTATTGTCATCTCGCTCCACCAGTCCTCCTTTTAATTTTGATTAACCAGGACTGGCGTACCG
>CAYXLA010000146.1:0-5019 GCA_964465765.1 uncultured Bacteroidaceae bacterium
GGACATAGTGTGGGTCGTAGGACTGCGACCCGACAACCGCTTCTGCATCAGTCCCAACAGCAAGCATGCCGTGATAATCAGCATACAGTCCTGACGCCCCTACAAAAAATGCAGCTGAGAGTTGTACGAACGAAATAATTGCTAACTTTGCACCGCTGAAAGGCAAGGGTACAACAGCTACGCCACTAATGCAGCAGATGCCGCGGGCGTTGGAAATCCACAAGTCAGCCCGACAGTCAACAATCTTTCTACAGCGGAATACGAGTCATGCTGGCACGAACAGTGTCATGGGCACGGCGTTCTGCAGTGTTTCAGGAAGAGATAGAAAACATATCACATCATAAAATTTCTTTATGTACAACATCGTTCAATTAAACGAAAAGACACTAGATGAGTTGCGCAACATTGCCCGCGAGATGGGCATAAAGAAGGCCGACTCACTCGAAAAAGACAAACTTGTTTACGAAATACTTGACGAACAGGCAAGTGCCAGTGCAAGCAAGACAGCTACCAGCACAAAGCCCGAAGGTGAACCACGCCAGAAGCGTAAGCGCGTGACCGTGAAGAGCGGAGTTGTGGACAAGGTGTTCACAGCATCGCAGGATGGCACAGCCAAGCGCGATGAACACAAGGTGACCATCGTGAAGCCTGCAGTCAAAGAGCAGAAGCAGCAGACACCTGCCGAGCCCGTAGCAGAACCGACAGTAGCACCCGAGAACACCACAGCACCTGCAGCACCACAGGAGCCTCAGCAGGCACCGCAGACAGAGAGCACTGCAGCACAGGCACCAGAAGCCACAGAACCCAAGAAGCGCGGACGCAAGCGCTCTGCCCTGAAGCAACCCAATGCAGAAGATGTGGAGAAGGTGGCTGAACGCATAGCACAGAAGAATGCAGCAATGCAGAGCCTTAATGCAGAGGCAACAGCTCCGGCACAGCCAGCAGATGCTCCTAAGAAGAGAGGACGCAAGCCAAAGAACGCAATGGCAACACAGCCAATGCCCGCAACAACAGGTGCAGACTTCGTGCCAATAGAAGACATGCCGTCCGACAAAGCCGAACTGCCAACCGACCTCATCGATAAGTTCGCCGCACAGAAGTCGGATGCCGACAACACAGCATCGGCAGACACACAGTCAGCAACAGCACAGCCTGCCGACGACAGACAGCGTAACAACGCCCAGGGCAACAACACCAATCACAACCACTTTGAGAAGAAACCGCAGGAACGTCCGTATGACTTCGACGACATACTGACCGGATGGGGTGTACTCGAGATAATGCCCGACGGCTACGGCTTCCTTCGTTCGTCCGACTATAACTACCTGTCGAGCCCCGATGACGTCTATGTATCACAGTCGCAGATAAAGCTGTTCGGACTCAAGACCGGCGACGTGGTTGAAGGTGTGATACGTCCGCCAAAGGAGGGAGAGAAGTATTTTCCACTGGTGAAGGTACAGAAGATAAACGGTCTGCATCCAGACAACGTTCGCGACCGTGTGCCTTTCGAGCACCTCACCCCACTCTTCCCCGACGAGAAGTTCACTCTCTGCCGTGGCAATGGCCGCGATCCGCTGTCGGTACGTATAGTCGATCTGTTCACTCCTATCGGTAAGGGACAGCGTGCACTCATCGTGGCACAGCCCAAGACCGGTAAGACCACACTCATGAAGGACATTGCCAACGCCATAGCAGCCAACCACCCCGAAGTCTACATGATGGTACTGCTCATCGACGAGCGTCCTGAGGAGGTGACAGACATGGCACGCACGGTGAATGCAGAGGTCATAGCTTCCACATTCGATGAGCCTGCCGACCGCCATGTGAAGATTGCCGGCATCGTGCTCGAGAAGGCAAAGCGCCTGGTAGAGTGCGGACACGACGTGGTGATATTCCTCGACTCCATAACCCGACTGGCACGTGCATACAACACCGTGGCACCTGCATCGGGCAAGGTACTCTCTGGTGGTGTCGATGCCAACGCACTGCATAAGCCAAAGAGCTTCTTCGGTGCTGCACGCAACATCGAAGGCGGCGGTTCACTGACCATACTGGCAACAGCACTGACCGAGACAGGATCGAAGATGGACGACGTGATATTCGAGGAGTTCAAGGGAACAGGTAACATGGAGTTGCAGCTCGACCGCACACTCAGCAACAAGCGCATCTTCCCTGCAATCAATGTCATACTGTCGAGCACACGCCGTGACGACCTGCTGCAAGACAAGACAACTCTTGACCGCATGTGGATAACACGCAAGTTCATGGCAGACATGACGCCGCAGGAAGCAATGGAGAAGATAAAGACCCTTATGGAGAACACTCGCGACAACGACGAGTTCCTGATGGGCATTAACGGATAAAAAGGACACACTTAGAAACGATACAGAGGCAAGAAGACCATGTTTGACAACTTAAGCGAAAGATTAGAACGCTCGTTCAAGATACTGAAAGGCGAAGGCAAGATCACCGAGATTAATGTTGCCGAGACGCTGAAGGACGTACGCAAGGCTTTGCTTGATGCCGACGTGAACTATAAGGTCGCAAAGACCTTCACCGACACAGTCAAGCAGAAGGCATTGGGACAGAATGTGCTGACGTCAGTCAAGCCAAGTCAGTTGATGGTGAAGATTGTTCACGACGAGTTGGCAACGCTGATGGGTGGTGAGACCGCAGAGCTTAACCTGAGCAACAAGCCCACAGTGATACTGATGTCGGGTCTGCAAGGCTCGGGTAAGACAACCTTCTCTGGCAAGCTGGCACGTATGCTCAAGACGAAGATGAACCGCAAGCCATTGCTCGTGGCATGCGACGTCTATCGTCCTGCAGCCGTAGAGCAGCTCAACGTACTGGCACAGCAGATTGAGGTGCCTATGTACTCGGAGCCCGACAGCAAAGACCCCGTGAGCATAGCACAGCATGCAGTGCAGGAGGCAAAGGCTAAGGGCTGTGACGTTGTTATCGTCGATACTGCCGGTCGTCTGGCTGTCGACGAGGAGATGATGAACGAGATTGCAGCCATCAAGGCAGGCATCAACCCCGACGAGATTCTGTTTGTAGTCGACTCCATGACAGGACAGGATGCAGTGAACACAGCCAAGGAGTTCAACGACCGACTGGACTTCACCGGTGTTGTACTGACCAAGCTCGATGGTGACACACGTGGTGGTGCTGCACTGTCTATACGCACTGTAGTCAGCAAGCCAATCAAGTTCATCGGTACTGGTGAGAAGCTCGAAGCTATCGATAAGTTCCACCCAGAGCGTATGGCAGACCGTATACTCGGCATGGGTGATATCGTGTCACTCGTTGAACGTGCCCAGGAGCAGTACGACGACGACATGGCCAAGAAGCTGCAGAAGAAGATCCAGAAGAATCAGTTCGACTTCAACGACTTCCTGACGCAGATAGGACAGATAAAGAAGATGGGTAACCTCAAGGACCTGGCATCGATGATACCGGGCGTAGGCAAGGCCATCAAAGACATCGACATCGACGACAATGCCTTCAAGAGTGTAGAGGCAATCATCTACTCCATGACGCCCGAAGAGCGCACACATCCTGAAATCATCAACGGCCAACGTCGCCAACGCATTGCCAAAGGTAGTGGCACAGACATTCAGGAAGTGAACCGCCTCATCAAGCAGTTCGACCAGACACGCAAGATGATGAAGATGGTCACAAGCCATCAGATGGGTAAGATGATGCCGTCGAACCTTAGAAGGGGTAAATAATATAGAATAAAGGTTAGCTATATATGACACTAATAGACGGAAAGGCAGTAGCTGCACAAATCAAGCAGGAGATTGCAGCAGAAGTGGAACAGATAGTAGCTGCTGGCGGCAAGCGTCCGCACCTGGCAGCTATACTCGTTGGTCATGATGGCGGCAGTGAGACCTATGTTGCCAATAAGGTAAAGGCATGTGAGGTGTGTGGCTTCAAGTCATCACTCATACGCTTCGAGGCAGATGTCACCGAAGAACGTCTGCTCGATGAGGTACGCAGGCTGAACAACGACGACGATGTAGACGGATTCATCGTGCAGCTTCCACTGCCGAAGCACATATCCGAGCAGAAGGTAATCGAGACCATCGACTATCGCAAGGATGTCGATGGCTTCCACCCCATCAATGTAGGACGCATGTCAATAGGCCTGCCCTGCTATATCTCAGCAACGCCTAACGGCATCATGGAGCTTCTGCGCCGCTATGGCATCGAGACATCGGGCAAGAAGTGCGTGGTGCTGGGACGTAGCAACATCGTTGGCAAGCCCATGGCAATGCTCATGATGCAGAAGACCAATCCTGGTGATGCCACTGTGACAGTATGCCACAGCCATAGCCGTGACCTGAAGAAGGAATGTCGTGAGGCAGACATCATCGTTGCTGCCATCGGTCGTCCCGACTTCGTTACTGCCGACATGGTGAAGGAAGGAGCTACTGTGATCGATGTAGGTACCACACGTGTGCCTGATGCAAGCCGTAAGAGTGGCTTCCGTCTGAACGGTGATGTCAAGTTCGACGAAGTGGCTCCTAAGTGTGCATACATCACTCCTGTGCCTGGAGGTGTTGGCCCTATGACCATCGTATCGCTGATGCGCAACACACTGTTGGCAGGTAAAAAAGCCATCTACAAATAAAAAAGCGGTGCAAAGGCTTGCGTATTCAAATAAATACCCTACCTTTGCACCGCATTTCAAGAGAGAAGTGCGCCATACATGGTGGCCGTAGTTCAGTTGGTTAGAGCGTCAGATTGTGGTTCTGAATGTCGTGGGTTCGAGTCCCACCTGCCACCCACCTAAACAATGAATCCCTATAGTCTCAGTGACTGTAGGGATTCTTCGTTTCTATATAAGCGCAACACACAGGGTGCCTGCGACACAGTGTTGGGTGTTGGGTGTTGAATGTTGGGTGATAATCACATAACACACAACACATAACACATAACTGGGTCAGTAGAAAATACGTGGGGATATTTCCATATCCTATATGTATGTACCTCTCCGAGGCACATTAGGAG
>CAYXLA010000147.1:0-5017 GCA_964465765.1 uncultured Bacteroidaceae bacterium
AAACCGTCCGAAAATCGTCCGAAGCCGGACGGCGGGGAAAGCCCTAAAACAAAAAAAATAGCCTGCTGACAATCAGCAGGCTTCCTTCATGAGCTTCAGCTCTTGGCGGAGAGAGAGGGATTCGAACCCCCGGAACCTCTCAGTTCAACGGTTTTCAAGACCGCCGCTATCGACCACTCAGCCATCTCTCCTTGCCACTCGAGACCAGACCTAATCGTCAACTTAATGACGTTGCCGGCTCAGTTGCGGGTGCAAAGGTACTAAAAATTTTATATCAGCAAACTTTAGTCGCACTTTTTATCTGCAAGAGTTTACTTCCCCACCCCGTCAGTCGGCATAGACCACACGACCTTCCTTGATGGTCTTGTCGGCTGGAGCCTTGTCGGGATAGCCCAGGATGCAGCAGCCTATGCCTACATAGCCGTCGAGACCAAGGCTGTGCATGAACTCCTTACCTTCGGGCAACTCGAGCATCTCCTTGCAACGATTGATCCAGCAGGAGCCTATGCCGAGGGCGAAAGCGCCATCCTGCATGGCACCAATGACGAGAGAACCGTCCTTTATGGGGTTGAGAGCAGATGCACTATTGGCGTCATAGCCTGAGTCTTCGGGAGCAACGATGAGACATAGTGTGGGTGCTCCGTAGAAGGGGTCGGCATGACCCTGCATGATGTGTGCGTTGAGCTGGGAGAGGAAGCTGATTTTTGCGGCATCCTGCACCACTATTATCTTCACAAGTTGCTTGTTGCTACCACTGGGAGCATGCAGTCCGCACTGGAGTATGGTGTCGAGTTCCTGCTTGCTGATTTGTTCCGTCTTGTACGAACGGCAACTGCGCCGTGTCGTGAGCATTTCTATAGCGTCCATAGTGTTGAATGGTATTGGGATTCAGAATTGATATATTTGTTCGATGTAGTCGATGAAGGCTTTGTTGAGTAGCTTCAGTCCGCCCGGCGTGGGATAGTCGCCACTAAAGTACCAGTCGCCAAGATGTTCGGGACATGCCTCGTGGAGTCCCTCGATGGGCTGATAGACTATCTGCACCTTGGCACGTGTGCCGGCAGGCGTGAGCAGTTCGACAATCTTTGCCGACACCTCTTCGTCGGTGAATGGCTCGTAGATCTTCTTCACGCAGTTCACCATCTTCTCTTTCGGCATCCCCTCCTGTGCCTTGGCATTGCGGTAGACGCTGGCGATGACGTCGGTCATGCCTCTGTCCTTGAGCAGTTCGATGGCTGCCTTGAAAGCGATGAACTCCGACATGCGTGCCATGTCGATGCCGTAGTAGTCGGGATAGCGGACCTGCGGCGACGACGAGACGATGACAATCTTCTTGGGTTGCAGTCGGTCGAGTATGCCAATGATGCTCTGCTTCAGCGTAGTGCCACGGACGATGCTGTCGTCGATGATGACGAGGTTGTCTATGCCCGGACGCAGACTGCCATAGGTGATGTCGTAGACGTGGGCTGCAAGGTCGTCGCGGCTGCCGCCTTCGGTGATGAACGTACGCAGCTTTATGTCCTTGATGGCTACCTTCTCTATGCGCACGCGACGCGACAGTATCCGCTCAAGCTCCTCATGGTCTGCCACGTGTCCAAGGGCTTCGAGCTGACGCACCTTCTCCTGATTGAGCAGATTGTTGAAGCCTTCGACCATGCCGTAGAATGCCACCTCGGCTGTGTTTGGTATGAATGAGAACACGGTGTTGTCGAGGTCGCCGCCGATGGCTTTATAGATCTTCGGCACCAGCTTCTCGCCAAGCGACTTGCGCTCGCGGTATATGTCCATGTCACTACCACGGCTGAAGTAGATGCGTTCGAACGAACACTTGCGTATTTGCTTGGGGTGATTGATCTGCACAGTGCGTATATGAAGCTTCTTGTTGACTAATACAGCCTGTCCGGGGAGCACTTCCTCGACCTTGTCGGCAGGGACATTGAACACCGTCTGTATGACTGGACGCTCGCTGGCAACCACAACAACCTCGTCGTCGTGATACCAGAAGGCAGGACGTATGCCCCATGGGTCGCGCAAGCAGAACATCTCGCCACTGCCCGAGAGTCCGCACATGACGTAGCCGCCATCCCATATCGGCGACGTACTGCGCAGTACGTTGGCAATGTTCATGTGGTCTTCTATGTACTTGGTACGCTCGAGTCCTTCGAGTCCCTTCTCGTCTTTCGCGATGCGGTAGAGGCGTTCTGCCTCACGGTCGAGCATGTGACCAATCTGCTCCAGCATTATATATGTGTCGGAATACTGGCGCGGATGCTGTCCCATAGACGTGATGTTGCCAAATACCTCATCGACATTCGTCAGGTTGAAGTTGCCACACAGTGCCAGGTTCTGCGCACGCCAGTTGTGACGACGCATCACAGGATGCACGTAGGTAATGCCCGACTTGCCCGTCGTACTGTATCGCAGATGTCCCATGAGCAGTTCGCCGGCAAACGGCAAATTGTGTTCGGCAAACTCCACATCGTGTATCTGCTCGGGGGTGAAGCCCTTCAGTTGGTCGTGTACCTTGCCGAAAATCTCGGTAATGGCACCTGAACCCAGGGCACGTTCACGAAACATATACTCCTCGCCGGCTTTTGCCGTGAGTCGGACACATGCCATGCCGGCACCTTCCTGTCCACGGTTGTGCTGCTTCTCCATCAACAGATAGAGCTTGTTAAGCCCGTAAGCCCACGTGCCATATTTCTTCTCGTAGTACTCCAGCGGCTTGAGCAGTCGAACCATTGCCACGCCGCACTCATGTTTAAGCACTTCCATCGTCTAATCGTTGTTTTATCTGTTCCGAATTGTTGAATATACCAGTGTGTTGTTGTCCTTTCTGCCGCCGTTCACTCCACAGTGACGCTCTTTGCCAGATTGCGTGGCTGGTCGACGTCCTTGCCTTTGCAGACCGCGATGTGATAGGCAAGCAGCTGCAGCGGGATGGCTTCGACCAACGGACTGAGGCAGTCGGACGTGACAGGCAGCTCCAGACAGAAGTCTGCCAGCTTGCTTATGAGCGTGTCGCCGCGAGTGACGAGAGCGATGACACGACCATGACGTGCCTTTATCTCCTGCACATTGCTGAGCACCTTCTCGTATAGGTCGTCGTGCGGAGCCACAACAACCACGGGCATCTCACCGTCGATGAGTGCGATGGGGCCATGCTTCATCTCGGCAGCAGGATAGCCTTCGGCATGTATGTAGGAGATTTCCTTCAGCTTCAACGCCCCCTCCAGTGCCACCGGATAGGAATAGCCGCGTCCCAGGTAGATGCAGTTGTGGGCATAGGTGAATATCTTTGCCAGCTGAGCGATGGTGTCGTCCTGCTTCAGGAGTTCCTCCATCTTGTCCGGTATCTGCTGCAGCTCACCTACCATGCGCAGGTATGTGGAGCCGTCGATAGTCTTCTTCTCCTTGGCCAGAGCCAGTGCCAGCATCGTCAGCACAGTGACCTGTCCGGTGAAGGCTTTTGTCGATGCCACACCGATTTCGGGTCCTACGTGTATGTAGGAACCGGTGTGCGTGGCACGCGGTATGGACGAGCCGACGGCGTTGCATATACCATATATAAATGCGCCACAGCTCTTGGCGAGCTCAACGGCAGCAAGTGTGTCGGCAGTCTCACCACTCTGCGAGATGGCTATCACCACATCGCCCTTGTCGATGACGGGAGTACGGTAGCGGAACTCCGATGCATATTCCACCTCGACAGGTATGCGGCAGAAGCTCTCGATGAGATGTTTGCCAATGAGTCCAGCATGCCATGACGTGCCACATGCCACAATGATGAAGCGACGAGCATTGAGCAACTGCTCCTTATAGTCGATTACTGCCGAGAGCACAACGTTGGTACCTTCGATGTTGACACGTCCACGCATGCAGTCGCGGATGCATGACGGCTGTTCGAATATCTCCTTCAGCATGAAGTGCGGATAGCCACCCTTCTCCAGCTGACCGACATTCATAGTGACGGTCCTGACCTCGTGCGGGCACTCCACATTCTCGAGGTTGACAATCTTTGGAGCACCATGACGGTTGATGACAGCTATCTCGCCGTCTTCCAGATATATCACCTTGTCGGTATACTCCACTATGGGCGTCGCATCACTGGCAAGGAAGAACTCATCGTCGCCGATACCAACGACCAACGGACTGCTCTTGCGTGCTGCAATGATTTCGTCGGGGTTTTCGCGGTCGAGCACAGCTATGGCATAAGCACCGATGACCTCCTGCAATGCCAACTGCACCGACGTCAGCAGGTCCAGATGATGTGTGGTGAGTATGTATTCGATGAACTGCACCAGTACCTCCGTGTCGGTGCTGCTCTGAAACGTGTAGCCTTTCTCCTGCAGCTTGGACTTGATGGTGGCATAGTTCTCGATGATGCCATTGTGTATCAGTGCCAGACGGCGTGTCTGCGAATAGTGGGGATGGGCATTCTGCATGCTTGGTTCGCCGTGAGTGGCCCAACGTGTGTGGGCTATTCCGATGTTGCCCGACACATCCTTGTCGGCAACATAGTTCTCAAGGTCGGACACCTTGCCCTTTGTCTTGTATACGTTCAGATTACCATTTGCGTTAATCAGTGCCACGCCTGCACTGTCGTAGCCCCTGTATTCCAGCCGTTTCAGTCCCTTGATGAGTATGGGATAGGCTTCGCGGGAGCCAATGTAGCCAACAATTCCGCACATAACTCTCTTTGTAATTGTATATAATGTGTTGTTTTTGTTTTGTGTCGGCAAAGGTACATATTAATGGTAGAAACGAATGCAGGCACTGAGGCAAAAAAGCCACACCATCCGACTGCGCGTAGCATGCTTCTGAGACCACTACAGGGGCCAATGTGATAAAATTTAGAAAAAAGTTTGTCTTTGGTTTGTCCATTTATAAAATGTGCCTATCTTTGCAACCGCAAAAGCGAAAACGTTCTTTGAAACGCTGAAGGTTTCACATTGGAAATAGCATGCGGAAATAGCTCAGTTGGTAGAGCACAACCTTGCCAAGGTTGGGGTCGCGA
>CAYXLA010000148.1:0-5003 GCA_964465765.1 uncultured Bacteroidaceae bacterium
CAGCGTTATTTAGGCGTTGTAGTGCCGGACATTACTATCACAAGAGATATGGACTGCGAAATGCAGGAAATGATGATGCTGACAAACCAGTTATTTGCGGCGGCATTGGTAGCAAACAATATAAAGATCGTGTTTAATACTCGCAGTGGCATCCAGTCTACGACCCGTCATTTCAAAAATGTTCCAAGGCATGTCATTTGCGCATCTGGTTTTTTAGGATGCGAAAATGCTGCGGACTCTATTACAGCAACTCCATACATAAATAAGATTCTTGGATTAATGCCTGAAAAGCTGATGATTTATGGCAAACATGACATTGCTGTTGATAAACAACTTGATCTTCTTGGCATCGATTATCGCTATTATTCCGACTTCCATAGTCGCAGTAAGCGTGCTACTCGTTCGTCAGTAAAAGGGAGGGTTGCATAATGGCAGATTACAAATCGGCTTATTCCGATATCTCAAAAGACTATATCGAAAACCTGGTTCCATCAAGTTCTCTGGAGCAGGAACGATATGATCGCAGCAAGGCTCGTGAAGCGAAGAATAACGAAAACTGGATCAAACAAAAGGTCAATCTGAATGAAATTGTTGACCGTTTTATTCCTGAAGATGGAGATGTTGTAACGCAACACACAGAAGGCGGTGTGAAATATGATTTCGAAGGAAGCCGGTACATCGTTAAATGTGATAAAGTCGCTGGCTATCTGCGAATTTATGATAAAAATGCAAAATCCTACTGTTTAATTGATGGAACACCATCGAGGGATCCGGAAAAGACGCATTTTAAGATTAAGCGTAGGGAGGAGATGTGAGTATGTGGATTCGTGTAGCTCTGAATAAGAATGCTGTACACTACGGCAGTAGCCTGGAATATACTTATGTTGACGGCGAAAACATCAAAGAATTTTACTTTGATTGTGAAACTGCAAAAGAACTGGAAATAGACGGTTTTCTTTCGGAAATGTGGTCTAAGTTGGATGCGTTGTTTGACTGGGGAGATTGCGATTTCTTTCCTCCTGAAAAATGTTTAAAGTTCAAAGAATGGCTTGAGCAAAGGTTGAAGCATCCAACAAGCAGTCGCTTAAAGCAAGTGTATGATACCATGCTGGACTTGGCTGATCTCGCAATCAAATGTGATACAGGCATAAGCTTCGATTTTTGAGGAGGATGCCAGTGAAATCAACTTATAGGATTCTGTCTTCACATCTGGATGGCAAGCCACTTGCAGGAGATGTTCAGGTAAAGATCTGGGGGCCTAATTATGAAAACTTGTTTTCCATAGAGGCTGAGTGCAATTTATTTGATTTTCCACATTGTAGGCGTGTCCTACGGGGCTCCAATCTCTTAATGGATAATCTTTCGATGATATCCAACCAGATGGATCAGCTAGATAAGGTCGAAGAACTGGTTGTCAAAATTGACTATTGCTCTCCGATGGCACCAATCAACAGATTGTTCTTAAAGAGGGTCCTTCAGGCAGTGGGGCAACTGCAGCAGAAGCATCCAGACGTAGCCTACACAATTGCAGTCGAAGACAGCAAGTTCGACAGAACAAAAGCAATTTATGAGCAAATCCAAAGCTCAACATGATAAATCTCAAACTCTACAATTTATTCCACCAGAATTGACGATTAAAGGTCAGCTGGTGGAATTTTTTTCTGTTCAGCAAAATCATGCTCGAAAATTTGTATTCTACTCTTGACTTCCAAGGGTTAGGTTTTAGGAATACAGAGAAAATAGGTCATTAAAAAATGAAGTGTTTTCTGTGTGTTCCTATTTTTTTAGCATGAAGGAAAGGAGCAGAGAACATGGCTAAAGACAAGAGAATAACGGCCCTGTACGAGCGTCTGTCTCGTGATGATGAGATGCAGGGTGAATCCAACTCTATAACAAACCAAAAGAAATACCTGGAAGATTATGCCTTGCAGCAGGGCTTTACCAATATTCAGCATTTCAGCGATGATGGATATTCTGGAACGAATTTCAACCGACCGGCCTTCAATGCCATGTTGGCAGAGATTGAGGCTGGCCGAGTAGGAACAGTGATTGTCAAGGACATGTCCCGTTTTGGCAGAAACTATCTTCAGGTGGGTTTCTACACAGAAATGATGTTTCCAAAGAAGGATGTCCGCTTTATTGCCATCAATAACAGCGTGGACAGTGCCAACCCGACAGATAACGATTTCACACCATTTCTGAATATCATGAACGAATGGTATGCCAAGGACACCAGCAAGAAAATCAAGACGATATTTAAAGCACGTATGAGAGACGGAAAGCGTGTTAGTGGTGCTGTGCCCTATGGCTATTATAGAAAGCCTGAGGATAAGCAGACCTTGTACGTGGATGAAGGTGCTGCTACTGTTGTAAGACGTGTTTTTCAGCTTGCCTGTGAAGGAATGGGAGTAACTGCAATAGCAGATACCCTGACAAAGGATCATGTGTTGATTCCATCGGCCTATGCTAAGCTGCATCACCCTGAGGACTGCCAGTGCAATAGTTACCATAATCCCTATACCTGGAACGCGACAACTATCGGTTACATTCTTGATAGACGGGAATATTTGGGGCATACCATTCTGGGAAAGACCAGACGGGATAACTTCAAGACTAAGCGGAAAACGGTGGTCAATGAGGATGAGCTGTTGGTCTTTGAAAACACACATGAGGCCATCATCAGCCAGGAGACTTTTGACTTGGCGCAGAAGATGAGAAAACGGGCCGCTCCCAGGAGAAGTGGTGAGAAGCCTTCCCACAGGTTGTCCGGATTACTTTATTGTGCGGATTGTGGTGGCAGGCTGGCATATGTCAAGGCCAAGCACGGTGATGGAAAGGTATACGATAGTGACCAGGCCTTTCGTTGTAGTAAATACCATAACAAGTATCATGGCTGCACTGGCCACTTCATCAAGGCAAGCACAGTGGAATCACTGATTTTGCAGGCAACCAGACGGGTTTGTCAGTATGTCCTGACGGATGAGAAAGAGTTTGTGGAACAGCTAAGAGCCCAGTATGACCTGCAGTGTGAAAAGGACAGCACTAACGATAAAAAGGAACTTTTGGAGTCCAAACGGCGCATGATGGATCTGGATGACCTGATTAAAGGCTTGTATGAGAATTACACCATGGGCAGGCTGCCGGAGCGGCAGTTTAATCGTCTGATGAAGGAATATGACACAGAACAGGAAGGCCTGGAACAGCGTATTGCAGAGCTTGAAGCTAACACTGAGCGCACAACTAGCAAGAGTGCTCAGGTGGACCGATTCGTGCGTCTGGTTAAGAAATATCGCGACTTTGAGGAACTGACAACGTCTATGCTGCACGACTTTATTGATAAAGTGGTTATCCATGAGGCAGAAGGAGGCAGAACCAAGGACCGGACCCAACAGGTGGACATCTATTTCAATTTCATTGGCAACTTTGTCCTTCCTTTCAGCGAAGAAGAGATAAAGGAGTTGCAGGCCGAGGAGGCCAGAAAAGAAGCTGTAATTGTCGAGCGAAAAAGACAGTCCTCCAAGAGGTCTACAGAAAAGAGAAACCAGAAACGTGCCGAAGTAAAAGCCAGGGCAAAGGCTGGTGATCCTGAGGCTATTGCTGAGTATGAGGCTATTTTAGAAAAGGGCAGACGAAGTAATCGCAAACAGGCTGAGAAAATGAAGCAGCTGAGAATGGCAGATCCTGAATACAGGGCAAAGCTGGAGGAAAAGGAACGCTTGGCCTTAGAACGTGAAAGAAAGCGCCAGGAACGGGCAGAAAGGAAGAAAAAGGCGACATTAGCAGAGTTGAAGGAGCAGGCAGCACAGGGAAATGATGAGGCTATCCGAGAGCTGGAGGAGCGTAGAGCTATCGGCAGAGAGAGGTCAAGGAAAGCTGCTGAAAGACGCAAAGAGCGGGCTGCAAATGACCCTGAATATGCCCAATATTTGGCTGAGAGGAATGCGGAGTATAACAGAAGGAATCAAGCAAGGAAAAAGGCTAAACTGGCTGATTTGAAGGCCAGGGCCGAGGCAGGAGATAAAGATGCTCAGTCAGACTTGGCTGCATATAAGCAGTATCAGGTCAGAGCTTCGGTAAAGTGTTATAGGAAAATGCGTGAAGATGCCCAAAATGGGGATCCAGCTGCAAAAGTAAGATATGAACGAGTATTGGCTGGCAGGCGGGCTGCCTACCATGCCAAGAAGGCCGAGCAGGCGGTGTAACAGAGAACTACGTGGTAAACTGCAGAGATGATGAGAATAAGCGGGAGCTGAGCAGTTGCTGTAGGGTAATGTGCCTTTTGGTTAATAGTTAGAATAATGGAGATGTTGGTAAAAGTCGTTGATTGATATCAGCGGCTTTTTTCGTGTGAAAAAATTTAAAGGAGGCTGAGATGTCAGGAGGAACGGAAAACAAGATTTACGGATACGTGAGAGTATCCACCAGGGAACAGAATGAGGACAGGCAGATGATTTCGCTGAACGAGGTAGGTGTGCCAAAGCAGAATATCTATATTGACAAGCAATCTGGTAAGGACTTTGCCAGGCCCCAGTACAAGAAGTTGGTGCGGAGGATGAAAAAGGATGATCTGCTCTATATCAAGAGCATCGACCGTCTGGGACGTAATTACGCAGAGATTCTGGAGCAATGGCGGATTTTGACCAAGGATAAAGGCATAGACATTGTGGTGTTGGATATGCCTTTACTGGATACCCGGCGAGGTAAGGACCTCATGGGTACCTTTCTCAGTGATATCGTGCTGCAGGTGCTGTCCTTTGTGGCTGAGAATGAGAGAACCAACATCAGACAGCGACAGGCGGAAGGTATTGCTGCGGCCAAGGCAAGAGGCGTGAAGTTTGGTCGGCCACCAGCCAGGCTGCCTGATAACTTTCATGAAACCTATCAACGATGGAAGAATGGGAAGATTACTGGATCCGCGGCCGCTAAGGAGTGTGGCATGGCCCTGTCCAGCTTCAGATATAAGGCAGAGATTTACGAAAAAGCCAAGTTTTTGTAAGAGGGGT
>CAYXLA010000149.1:0-4916 GCA_964465765.1 uncultured Bacteroidaceae bacterium
TTGTCCTCGAAAATAACCTCGCAATCTGACGAAGCCAATTTATAGAACCCACCTATAGAGATAACAACAATAGCAGCGAATATATATATATATGGAATACAAGAGACACATACTGATTACCGGCGGTGCCGGATTCATAGGCAGCCACCTGGTGCGGCTGATGGTGAACAAGTATCCGGACTACAGAATAATAAACCTGGACAAGCTGACCTATGCCGGCAACCTCGCCAATCTGAAGGACATTGAGGACAAGCCGAACTACCGCTTCGTGCGCATGGACATCGGCGACTGTGAGGGCGTGGAACGCCTCATGGCGGAGGAACATGTGGACGGCGTCATACACCTGGCTGCCGAGAGTCATGTGGACCGCTCGATAAAAGACCCGTTTGCCTTTGCACGCACCAATGTGCTGGGCACGCTGTCGATGCTGCAGGCTGCCAAGACCTACTGGGAAGGACTGCCCGAGAGATTTGACGGCAAGCTGTTCTACCACATCTCGACCGACGAGGTGTATGGCGCCCTGAAGCTGACAAATCCGGAAGGACTGCCCTCGCCGTTCACCACGAAGGCGTCGAGCACGCTGCACCACAGCGCCTACGGCACCGAGTTCTTCACCGAGACCACACGCTACACGCCGCACTCGCCCTACAGCGCGTCGAAGGCTGGCAGCGACCACTTCGTGCGTGCCTTCCACGACACCTACGGCATGCCGACGCTGGTGACCAACTGCTCGAACAACTACGGACCCTATCAGTTCCCCGAGAAGCTGATACCGCTCTTCATCAACAACATACGCCACCGCAAGCCGCTGCCCGTCTATGGCAAGGGCGAGAACGTGCGCGACTGGCTGTTTGTGGAGGACCACGTGAGGGCCATCGACCTGATATTCCACAAGGGCAAGGCGGCAGACACATACAACATTGGCGGATTCAACGAGTGGAAGAACATCGACATCGTGAAGACGCTGATAAAGACCACCGACCGACTGCTGGGACGCGCCGAAGGTGCCGACGAGGACCTGATAAGCTACGTCACCGACCGTCCGGGACACGACATGCGCTATGCCATCGACTCCCGGAAGCTGCAGCGAGAGCTGGGATGGGAGCCCGAGTACCAGTTTGAGGACGGCATAGAGAAGACCGTGCGCTGGTATCTGGACAACCAGGAGTGGATGGACAACGTCACCAGCGGCGACTATCAGCGCTACTATGACGACATGTACCGCAACCGGTAACTGACACATAGACACAGAGACGCACAAGTGTCCGCGATGGCGGACATAGTGGATAATTTTGTTAAAAGATGGGGCGGCCCTTTGCGGCTTGCTCCATCTTTCATATTTTTGCTATATAATTTTATGGCAGAAGACCCGTCGGGCGTGGCAGGATGTCAGCGAGGCATGATTTTTGCCTGCGATTTGATGCAAGAATGCCAACAATGAGGAGTTTATATACCATAAATGAATGTTTAATCTTTAAAAGAACTACAGATATGAAGAAGTCATTTATTTTACTGCTTATGTCGATGTGCATGCCGTTGATGATGGTGGCACAGAATGTAGTTGACGATCTTTATTACGTTCCGACAAAGACAAATAAGGCGACAGAGAAAAGCGGACGCACGACGACACGCAAGACCGTGGTCGTGGAGTCTGAACAACCGGCAGCGACGACAGTCGTTGTCACTGACGATGCTACAGTTGTCAGGAAGAGCAATACGACGACGAAGCGTGGCGGACGCAGTGTCGACGAATACAACCGCCGATACAGCAGCAGCTCGAACAACAGCGATGCCAACACGCAGCAGAACTACAGGGAGTATGACGACGACACCGCCACCGACGGTGAGTGGGTGAACGGCTTCGACGGTTCGGAGACCGACTACGAGTATGCCACACGCATCATTCGCTTCCGCAATCCGCGCTTCGCAGTCAGCATCACCAGTCCTTACTATTGGGACATCGTCTACGGACTGAACTCGTGGGAGTGGAACGTCTACGTCGACGACTTCTACGCTTACGCATTCCCGACATACACCAATCCGCTGTGGTGGAACTGGCGCTTCAACTCCTTCGGAGGCTGGGGATGGGGCTATGCCTACAGTCCATGGTGGTACGGCAGCTGGTATGACCCATGGTACAGCCCATGGTATGGCGGCTACGCCGGATGGTACGGCGGCTGGCACGGTGGATGGGGCGGTCCTCATCACCACTACGGTCCGTACTACGGCTGGGGCGGCTCGCACTTCCGTCCGGAGAACCACACATTCCGCGGACAGCCCGGCTACGTCAGCAGCTACGGACGCGGCATGAGTGCTCGTGGTCGCGACGGCGTGATGCGTGGCAACAGCGGCTCGGTGCGCAATGCTACGAGTGCTTCGCGTGGCAGCAATGTCAACCGCAATGGTAACGTCACACGCGACGGCAACGTCTCGCGCAGTGGCAACGTGAGCCGCAGCAGCAGTGCTTCGCGCAGCAGCAACGTCAACAGACGAGTCGTGGGTACACGCAACAACAACAACAGTGGCGTGTCGACAGGCAACAGCTCGAGCAGTATGTCGAGGTCGAACAGTCAGGGCACGACGGTGAACCGCAACAACAGTGGCACAACGGTGAGACAAGGCTCGGCAAGTCGCAGCAACAACAGCACAACAACGGGCAGCTCGCGCTACACACGCCCGACAAGCAGCAACAACGGACAGTCGTCGGTAGGCGTAAGAAGCCGTTCGACATCAACGTCAACATCAACGCAGTCGCGCTCGTCGGTCAGCAACTCGTCATCACGCACACGCAGCAGCGTAGGCACATCGTCGCGTAGCAGCAGCTCGTCGCGCAGCTCGTTTGGCAGTGGCTCGTTCGGCGGAGGATCAAGCCGTAGCAGCGGCTCGTTCAGCGGTGGCGGTTCGTCACGCTCGGGTGGCGGCGGTGGCGGCAGCCATGGTCGTGGACGCTAAACGCACAACGGAGAGAGATTAATCAAGTAAAGGTGGGGTTCTGTGGAAAGCCCCACCATTATATAAATCAATACATCACAATAGACGAGCGTGAGTCGCGCCGACTTATAATAAAGCCGACTTATAATGAATAAGCGTGGGTTGCGCCTGTTTGTAGAATCTACCTAAAACGGAAACAGAAGACATGAAAAGAAATATTTTGTTGACGGCTCTCGGCACATTGGCGCTGGCCGTGGCGGTGCCTGCCGGTGCACAGACAGTGTACGATGGAGCCAGCATAACAGACAAAGACCTGAACGGAACGGCACGTTTCGTCAGCATGGGCGGTGCCATGAACGCCTTGGGCGGCGACATATCGACCATGGGCACCAATCCTGCCGGCATAGGAATATATCGCAGCAACGACGTGATGGTCAGCTTCGGACTGTCGAACTATAAGACCAAGAGCGACACGTGGGACGGCAACTATGACGTGTCGAAGACGCGCGGCGACTTCAACAACATCGGTCTGGTGTACACCACGAAGATTGGTAACAACACGACACTGCGCTATCTGAACTTCGGCTTCAACTATCACCGTGCGAAGTCGTTCTACAGCAACCAGCGCTTCTCGGGCAATCTGGGCACAACATCGCAGACCTACCAGATGGCGTCGCAGGCTGAGGGCATCTCCAACTGGGGCAATGCTCCGTTCGACGACAACAATGTGGGCTGGCTGTCGGCGTTCGGCTACGAGGGCTACGTCATCGACCCTGTGGGCGATAGGGACAATACCTACGTCGGCATGTACGACGACGGCTATGGCAAGCTGAACGTGTCGGAGCGTGGCGGACTGGACCAGTTTGACTTCAACATGAGCATGAACTTCAATGACCGTGTCTACCTGGGACTCACCGTTGGCGTCTACGACCTGAACTACAAGAAATATACCTACTACGAGGAGGCGTATACCGGCGACTATACGGGCGAGGGCTACGACCTGCAGGGATGGAACCGCATCGTCGGTGCCGGTGTCGACCTGAAGCTCGGTGCCATTATACGTCCGTTTGCCGACTCACCGTTCCGCGTCGGACTGGCCATTCACACGCCTACATTCTATGAGTTGGACTACAAGACCAGCGGCTATATGACCTCGACCGTCTACGACTCCACCGACGACGACCTGAAGGACTACGCAGTGGATTCGCGCGACAAGATTAGCAGCGGCGGCGAGATGGTGCGCAGCTTCCAGTTCAGGACGCCGTGGCTGTTCAACGTCAGCGTAGGCTCCACCATAGGCACCAACTTCGCCTTCGATGCAGAGTATGAGTATCAGGATTATTCGACGATGAAGTTCTACGACGTCGACGGCTATGCCGACACGTTCAGCTTCGAGAACTCTACACGCGAGATGCTGAAGGGCGTCAGCACGTTCCGTATCGGTGCTGAGTATAAGCCCATACCGCAGTTCGCAATCCGTGCCGGCTACAACTACCGTTCGGCTGTCTTCGAGGAAAATGCCTACAAGGATCTGCCTTACTACTCCATCGAGACCGATACCGACTATGCCAACACGCAGCAGCGCCATACAGCGACCTTTGGTCTGGGCTATCGTGGCAGTTCGTTCTATGCCGACCTGGCATTCAAGTACGATGTCATGAAGGCAGACATGTATCCGTTTGTCAACATCGAGGACAATACCCTCTATCCTGGAACAGCGACCGGAATCACCAACAACCGCTTGCAGGCACTGCTGACCGTCGGAGTCAGATTCTGAAGCATGCATGCACAGACACTCTCGGGTGCTGATGACACTATAGAGTGAGTCTTGAATATTAACAAAAGAGCCACGCCTCATCTTCGTGATAGGGCGTGGCTTCTTTACTTGTTCGCCACATTCAGCGGCGAGGCTTTCGCTCTTTACTTATTGACCACATTCACCGGTGCGCCATCGACGTAGGCCTTGACGTTATCGGTCAGTATCT
>CAYXLA010000150.1:0-4896 GCA_964465765.1 uncultured Bacteroidaceae bacterium
TGTCCGTTGGCGGTCTCGCCGGCAACGCGCTTGTAGATCTTGTAGCCGGTCAGTGCCACGAGGATGCTCATTACCGGACACAGCAGGTTGAAGAAGCAGTACGGCAGATAGGTCATCGTGGGCACGTTCAGTATGGTGGCTTGCGTCATTCCGCAGCTCGACCACGGGAACAGCGGCGACGTCACCGTTGCCGAATCCTCGATGCTGCGGCTCAGCAGACGGTTCTCGTAGCCGCGCTCTGCATACACGCCTTTATACATGTTGGCGGTGATGATTATCGCCAGGTACTGGTCGGACGCCACACCATTCATGAAGATTCCCGTTCCCACCGTCGATGCCACCAGTCCGGCACGCTTGCGTGTCAGCGGCAGAATGAGATTGGTTATCTGCTGCAGCATGCCACTGCTCGTCATGCATCCGCCGAACGACACGGCGCAGATGATGAGGAATATGGTGTTGAGCATTCCCGTCATGCCATTCGTTGCCACGAGTTCTGTCACCAGCTCATTGCCCATGTCGATTGATGTCGAGTCGTAGATGCCGCGCACGACGCCTACAAACAGGCTCTCGGCATCTGCCTGCGCCGCTCCAGCCACTTCAGCAAGGATGTGGGGCTGGAATATCAGTGCGAAGACAACGCCAAACAGTGTTCCGAGGAACAGGACTATCAGTGCCGGCATCTTGCGTGCAATCAGCAGGAATGTAGCTGCCGGCACGAGCAGCAGCCACGGAGTGATGTTGAAGTGCGAGCTGAGCGATTCGGTGTATACCGCCACGTCGCCGCCGTCAGCCACTGTATGTGTCAGTCCCAATACGGTGAAGATTATCAGCGTGATGGTTATAGCCGGCACGGTGGTGATCACCATGTAGCGTATGTGCGTGAAGAGCGGTGTCTCCGACATCGACGACGCCAGCACCGTAGTGTCCGACAGCGGTGACATCTTGTCGCCAAAGTACGAACCGGAGATTATGGCTCCGCCCACCAGTCCTTCGTCGAAGCCTTGTGCCTGACCGATGCCCAGCAGCGCAATGCCTATTGTTGCGATGGTGCTCCACGAACTGCCTGTCAGCATCGACACGAGGCAGCAGATGACGCACGTCGACACGAGGAAGAACTTGGGATGCATTATCTGCAGACCGTAATATATCAGCGACGGCACCACGCCGCTCAATATCCACATTCCTGCCAATGCACCGATGAGCAGCAGAATCAGCAGTGCCGACGTCACGCCGCTAATGCTGTCCTGGATGCCCGTCTCCAGGTCGCGCCATGGCACGTTGAAGTGCCGCATTGCAATGAGGCAGGCTACACCAGCCGACACCGTCAGTGCCACTTGGCTGGCTCCGTCGAGGGCGTCACTGCCAAACTGGCGTATCACTATCACCAGCAGCACTACGAGTATCACTACCGGCGTCATCGAGAGCATTGCATCTGTGTGTTTGTTGTGTTTCATCATCATCATCTTCTTCGTGTGTGTATGTAGAACTTTGTTTAGCATCGTGTGTGTGTGTGGAACTTCGTGCGTGTATGTTCCTTCTATTCCGTGTCGTCGTCATTCATCTTCAACTTGCCGCTGCGCTCGTCGGCATAGTATTGTGCCAGCATCGCCACCATCTTCGATATCGACCGCAGCGCACGCTGTGTCTCTTCGCCGATGGGCTTCTTCTGCAGCTTCAGCATCAGCTCTCCGTAGAGGGCATTGAAGCACGTCTCTATCTCGGGCAGCACCTCGTTGCCCTCCTTGCCGCGCAGCTCCACGATGAAAGGCAGTGCGTTGTAGTATGCCGCACTGTAGAACGGGAACTTCGGCGACGCCAGCAGTGCCAGGTGCAGGTCGGTCAGCTCCGACAGCACGTTCTTGTTTATCTGCAGATGTCCGCGCTCGGTCACGCCTTCGGTCAGCATCATGTTGCACAGTTCCGACAGCCACTTGTCTTCGGCCGCACGGTCTGCCTCGGCAAACGCCGGCAGTATGTTCTGCCGCACCTGGTCCATGTCACAATGGTTGGCACGCAGCAGGTCCTCAACCTGCCACATGTAGATCAGATACTCTGCAATGTTCGTCTTCCTCAGTTGTTCTGCCACTCTCATCGTTCACGCCACCATTTTTATTTTTTAGTACAGCGACTGTCCCAACAGCGTAAACGCCAGTCCAATCACCGACACTGCCATGACCGTGCCGCCTATTATGCGGTTCAGAATCCAGATGCCACGCACGTTGAATTGTCCGCGCACCTTCGCCACGCCCGTCGTCAGCAGGAACCACCACAGCAGTGCACCTGCCACAATCGACACGTAGCCTGCCACCGACTCCGTGAGCAGTGTTCCCTCGTCGACAAACGAGAAGCGGGCAAACAGAGCTATGAAGAGCAGTATGATGAGCGGATTCGACAGCGTCACGAAGAATGCCGTGATGAAGTTGCCGGTATACGAAGCTTTGCTGTTACGCCGTTTCTCCGGACGGATGGACTTCATCGGGTTGCTCTGGAAGGTGTAGAAGCCGAATGCAAGCAGCAGCAGACTGCCTATGAGCTGCAACCAGAAGATGTTGTTGTTGATGTAGTCGAACACGAAGCTCATGCCGTAGCCCGTGATTAGTGCATACAGCAGGTCGCTCAGCGCCGCTCCGCAGCCGGTCACGAAGCCAAACCACCGTCCCTTGTTCAGTGTCCGTTGCAGGCACAGCACGCCGACAGGTCCCATGGGTGCCGACGCTATCATGCCAATCAGCATGCCCTTGAATATGATACCCAATATGGTCGCTATTCCAAACATGGCTGCAAATATCGCACTTTTTTCACGATTTGCGCAGTAAGCCCGTGATAATCTTGGCGGCACGTGCCGGTGCTCCGGGCTCGCCCAGACGGCGCGACATCTCGGCATATCCGTCCATCATCTGCCGTCGGTAAGCCGCATCGCCAAGAAGCAGCTCCAGCTCTGCCCTCACGCGCCCGACGCTCATGTGGTCTGCCACAAGCTCGCGCACCACCTCACGTCCGGCAATGAGGTTCACCAGCGATATGTATTTTACCGACAGCACCAGCCGCTTCAGCAGCCTTATCACCGCACCGCCGGCGATGTAGTAGCACACCACCTGCGGCACTCCCATCAGCGCTGTCTCCAGCGTCGCCGTCCCCGACGTCACCAGCGCCGCACGTGCATGCGTCAGCAGCTCGTAGGTCTGTCCGAACACCACGGGCACGTCCCTTCCGCCCAGATAGTGGCGGTACAGGTCGGGCGTCAACCCGGGAGCACCGGCAATCACCGTCTGACAGTCTGTGAACGTCGCTGCCGCCTCTGCCATCTTCAGCAGGTTGTCCTTGATCTCCTGCTTGCGGCTCCCTGCCAGCAGTGCAATGACGGGCTTGTCGGTCCTGAGGCCGTTGCGCCGCAGGAAGTCCTCGGCAGCCTCATGGTAGCGGCTGCGGAAGTCGGCAATCTCGTCGACCGTAGGATTGCCCACGTAGTGTATGGGGTAGTGATGTTTCTTCTCGAAGAAGTCCACCTCGAACGGCAGAATCGAGAACAGCTCGTCGACGTCGCGGCGTATGTTGCGAATGCGGTATTCCTTCCACGCCCAGATCTTCGGCGAGATGTAGTAGTAGACGGGAATCTGCGTCCGTGCGTGTATGTACTGGGCAATGTCGAGGTTGAATCCCGGGTAATCCACCAGAATCAGCACGTCGGGCTGCCACGCCACGATGTCGTCCTTGCACAGCCTCATGTTGGCAAAGATGGTGCGCAGATGCAGCAGCACGGGCACGAAGCCCATGTATGCCAGCTCCCTGTAGTGGCGCACCATTGTGCCCCCCACAGCGCGCATCCTGTCACCGCCGAAGAAGCGGAACTCCGCGCTGCTGTCCTCCGCCTTCAGCGCCTGCATCAGTCCTGCAGCATGAAGGTCGCCGGAGGCCTCGCCCACAATGAGGTAGTACTTCATTCTTTTGCCCCTCTGTTTTTACTCCTCGTCCTTGAACCACGACGTGAGGCCGTCCACGAAGTCGTGTGCCGTCACGTCGACCGTCGTCGGCGTAATGGCGACATATCCGTTTGCCAGCGCCCAGTAGTCGGTCCGCTCGTCGTCGGCATCGGTGGCACTGTAGTCGCCCTTCATCCAGTAGTAGTGCGAGTCGCCACGGTGCTCGAAGTGCTCGAACTCATCGTTCCATTGCCCCTTAGCCTGCTGGCACACGCGTATGCCCTTCAGCGGAGCCACGTCGGGGAAGTTCACGTTGAGGCACGTCAATGGCGGCAGACCGCGGTCCAGCACCTTCTGCACAATCTCGCGGATATACGGTCCGGCAGCCTCGAAGTCGGCATTGGGGTCATGGCTGCACAGCGAGAACGCCACCGACGGGATGCCGCGCAGACAACCCTCACGCACGGCGCCCATCGTGCCCGAGTAGTGTGAGTTTATCGACGAGTTGTCGCCATGGTTAATGCCGCTGACCACGATGTCCGGCTGGCGGTCCAGCACGCCGGCATAGAACGCCAGCTTCACGCAGTCCGTGGGCGTTCCCGAGCAGCGGTAGACGTTCAGTCCCACGTCCTGCCGCACCATCTGGCAGTGGATGGGAGCGTCCAGCGTCAGGGCACACGACACGCCCGAGCGTGGCATGTCGGGAGCCATCACCACGATGTCGCCCATCGTGCGCAGGAAGCGCACCAGTTCACTAATTCCCTTCGACACGACGCCGTCGTCGTTCGATATCAGTATGAGAGGTCTCTTATTTTCCATTTCTGTAGTTTTCTGTTTTCATCGGTTGTTTCTTGCCGCGGCAAAGTTAGCCATTCTGCACAACTTGGCAAAAAACAGCGGGTCAAGGGGAGATGGAGAAGCAAAGCACAAAGAGAGCCCACGGCGTTCCCCCTCGCTCGTGCGCTCTCGATTAATC
>CAYXLA010000151.1:0-4891 GCA_964465765.1 uncultured Bacteroidaceae bacterium
CCTGAATGCAGAATTCTTTAAGGAGAAAGGACTTAAAGTAGTTGATGCAGAGTTAACTGTAGTGCTTAGGCAAGAAGGGGACAGCACTATTCTGAAGAATGCAATGATGATCCGCGATCTACTCAAGAAATACAAGCGCAATCGGTTAGTGTTTGAAGAGAGAAAAGAAGATGTGGAGACATTAAAGCCGGAGAACTTCCTCGAAAAGTATTTGGATTATCGCAAAGAGTCCGGCAAACACGATAGTGTGGTGATTTGTTATTCCAATCGTGCGGCAGCCAAATATAATCGAGAGATCAGAAGGTCTTTATATGGAGAAGACTCACCGATTAGAGAAAATGACATCCTTCTCATTACTCAGAACAATTACAGACTGGGGCTTATGAATGGAGAGTTTGTTCCTGTGTTGTCGGTGGGCAATCGAGTGCAACAGTCTGCCCCTGTATACGTACAAGTCGGGCAAGAGAAGAAACGAGTTGTTATCACACTTAATTTTGTTCAAGTGGTGGTGCCTGACGGCATGGGTAATCCTACGTCATGTATGCTTCTTGAGGACTTCTTGACTAGTGATTCTGCCTCAATTTCCATAGATGAGAACAGAGCTCTCTATATAAATTTTTGCATGAGGCATCCTGAGCTTAAGCAAGAAACGGCGCCTTTTGCAAAAGCACTAAAGAACGACATTTTCTACAATGCCATTAGGGCAAAATACGGCTATGCAGTAACAGGGCATAAGTGTCAAGGTGGAGAATGGGGAAAGGTGTTCGTTGACTATACTGACCGAACGGGAGTAAGTGATGACTGCCTAAGATGGGTGTATACGGCAACGACACGTGCTCAGAAGACTCTGTATGTGACCAATCTACCCCATATTACACCATTTTCGAAGTTCCGCATAGAGCCTATACAGAAATGTAAAAACATGGTTGCAGAATGCAGAATCACGGATACGGTTCCTGTAACACCATTCCACGACTCTAAGACAGAGGCTTATCTGAGAGCGAAATATTACTGCATTATACGGAACATGGAAGGGACTCCATATAGAATTGCCAGCGTGCAAAGCAGGCCTTACATGGAGATTTATCAGATACAGACTCCCACAGGCATTGACAGGTATGATATTCGATATAAAGCAGGAGGGATATTTCTTCCAGCTCAGACTGTCAGTTCAAACGAGCATACTGCTATGTTGAAACTCATGTTGGACAACGAAAAAGCCTATCCATACATATATGAATACCAGCCATCTGACGAGGTGCACGAAAGGCTTTATAACTTGATTAAATCTGCGTGCGACACGCTGTCCATACAGATGACAAATGTAGTAGAGCATGCAGAGGATTACAGCGTGGTATATTACATGAGGACAAGCGACGTGTTCTCATACATAAAAGTCTACATCAATGGCAATGGCTTTGTCACGTATGCCAAACCAATGTCCATGCTTGGTGCGGCCGATCAGGAGTTTCAAGCTTTGTTGAATGAATTGAGTCACCATTTTACAGATTAGATTATGGCAGAAGTTAGAGTAATTACGGCGATGTGCAAATCAAGGCAAGTCGAGGAAGCCTACGAGTTGGCCAAGAAAGACTATGTCTCGGATGCAAGTTCTCCATGGGCTCAAAGAGCCTTAGGATGGGCTTTGTATTACATGATAAAGGCTGACGTGGAGAATGGTAGCTATGATAAACTGATAGAGCACATCAAAGAACTGAAGGAGCTCAATCTTCTTACCGTAGCGAACGACAACATGATTTTTGACAACGTGCAACTTCAAATAGGGACGTTCATAAAAAAGCACATACCGCTTAACGATAATGAAGCGCCAGTGAAATTGTCTACCCTGTTTCATCTGTTGAGGGACTATTCGTTTAATTCCTCATTGGGGCACTCTGTCCTACTTCAGTCGTACATCAAATTTGACGCCTGGAGTGAAATGGCAGATTTCCTGGATTGGTGGAACCTTGATACCTTTCGGGACGAAGACTTCACTCCGTTCGTGACGCCAAGGGGGAATAAGGTAACGACGCTTGTAGAACAAGCCTTTAATGCAAACTCAAAAGCCCTATTGAGACAAGATGATTTAGGAAGGATAGAAGAGTTTTTACCCAAGTTAGATAGTCTGATGACAAGCCATCCGGAGATGATGTACCCTGGATATTTTTATGGGAAACTACTGCTCAAGCTTGGAAGCAACACGGAAGAGGCATTGAAAGTCATAGTCCCGTTTGTCAGAAAGAAGGCTTCTGAGTTTTGGGCATGGCAACTATTGAGCGATGTATATGCACACGATCCGGAAAAACAGCTGGCATGCCTTCTGCGAGCTGTACATTGTAAAACTCAAGAAACATTCTTGGGAAAAGTGAGGATAAAACTGGCGTCGACATATATACAAATGAATCAGCTAGGCAGGGCACGACATCATATTGATATCGTTACACGCTGCTATGCCTCTCAGGGGTGGAATTTGCCTAATGAAGTGGAGTGCTGGATTCATCAACCATGGTTTAATACGACAACTCCCAACGGAAATGACGCGATTGATTTCTTGGATATTACCAATAAGATTCTCTGCGACGGCACCAAAGAAGCCATCGCCATTGTGACCTACGTAGACCCGAAAAGTCATAAGGCAACAATTGTATATGGATTGGAAAAGCGCATGGCTTTTAAATTCAAATCATATGTGGGAGTATGTTCGATATTGAAGATAAATTACATAGAGGACGCTGATGGAAAAGTAAAGATTCTCAATACAGCAAAGGCTACTCTTCCCAATAATTTGGAATATATAAAAGTCGTTACTGGCGTTGTGAGCAAGCATGAGAAGAACGACTTTGCTTTTTTGAAATCATCTGTTGGCAGTTGCTTTATACCTGGCGACATAGTGGGAAAATACAATGTTGTAAATGGCGAACAGATAAAAGTCTTGGCCGTATACGCCTACAATCGGAAGAAAGAAGTTTGGAATTGGATTTGCGTATCTATAAAGAGATGAAATACGGCTTTCAGTATTTGCGTAAAGATGCATTCTTAAAATCCATTTAGCATCACCCCACATGAAAGAGGCGGACGCATCTGCACTTGTTGCACGGATAAAAGAGCTGGAGGCAGAGAATGCCAGGCTAAGGGCTATCCTTGCAAGTCATGACATTGATTGGGCTTTGCAAGGACAGCATGAAGGTTGCCGACATGGGCAGTCAGCGTCTGAGCAGTGTCCGTCCACCCGACTGTCATTGCAAGAGAAAGTCAGTCTGTTCCGGAGTGTCTTCAAGGGTAGGGAGGATGTCTTTGCCCGAAGATGGTATAGCGCCACGACTCAGAAGTCGGGCTACCAACCAGCGTGTGAACGAGAATGGAATCCCGAATTCTGCGATAAGCGCAAGTTCAAAATGTGCCGAGTGCCCGAATCGCAGGTTTGCCCCGCTCTCTTACGATGACATCTTCAATCATCTTGCGGGCAAGGATCGGTATGGGCGGGATGTAGTGGGTCTTTATGTCATCATGCCGGATGACACTTGTTGCTTCCTCTGTGCCGACTTTGACGACAAGAACTGTGAGCATGGATTCCAAAAGGACGTACTGGCTTTTGTCGGTGTCTGCAAAGGATGGTCTATACCTTATTATATAGAGCGTTCCCGTTCTGGGAATGGAGCACACGTCTGGATCTTCTTCAGCAATCCGATGGCTGCTTCAAAAGCACGTCGCCTCGGGAACGCAATAATGACGGAAGCCATGCAGAGAGATGCACGTTTGTCGTTCAAGTCGTACGACCGCCTCTTTCCCAATCAGGACTCTCTGCCTGAAGGAGGATTTGGCAATCTTGTGGCGTTGCCCATGCAAGGCAATGCAAGACGTAATGACAACAGCGTGTTTGTTGATGAGAATTTTCAGGCATACCCTGACCAGTGGGACGTTTTACTCCATATCAACAAAATCCAAGAGGCCCTTGTTGACCAAATACTGAAAGAGCATACTACTCTGCCGTTGGGGGAACTCTCTACGACGTGCGACGGCAAACCTTGGGAAACGCCGAAATCCGTCCAACTGGATACAAATGATTTCCCCAAGGACATTGCCTTGACAAGAGCCAACAAGCTATATATCCCATTGGCAGGTATGTCGCCTAAGGCTATCAATCACTTGAAGCGCATAGCAGCATTTCGAAATCCGGAGTTCTATGCAAAGTTGGGAATGAGATTGTCGACATACAATATTCCGAGGGTCATCTCGTGTTCAGAACTTACAGACAACTATCTTGCACTGCCGCGTGGCTGTGAAGATGATGTGTTGAAAGCGTTCGAAGAGAATGGAGTCTCTGTACATATCGACGACAAGACGTGCATTGGCCATCCGATTGATGTGCATTTTAAAGGTTCATTACGGGGAGCACAAGAGGTCGCTATGCAGAATATGCTCGCCCATAACATCGGGACTTTATCTGCAACGACGGCATTCGGGAAGACAGTGTTTGCCTTGGCGATGATAGCCCGACGCAAGGTAAACACACTAATTCTGGTTCACAACAAAGCCTTGCTGGAGCAATGGAAGCAACGCATCGAAGATTTCCTGGACATCAATGAAGTGGTTGCAGGTGATGGAAAGCGGAAGGGACGAAAGACTGCATCCGTAGTCGGCATGCTCCATTCGGGTAAGAACACCTTACATGGCATCATCGACATTGCCCTGATACAGTCATGCCTTGATGACAACGGTGCAAAACCTTTCGTAAGAGGCTACGGGATGGTTATCGTTGATGAATGCCATCATGTGTCGTCTGTTAGCTTCGAACAAGTGCTTAAGCAGGTCACAGCCCGATATGTATATGGACTTGGCAGACCTGTCGGCAGTTGGAATAAGTGTTGTGCATGACGAAGCTCTGTCTGTC
>CAYXLA010000152.1:0-2079 GCA_964465765.1 uncultured Bacteroidaceae bacterium
AACGCGCGCGCGTGCGCGCGTTCCTTATATATATAGCAGACACCTGCGGTCACTCAACACCTGACACCTAACATCGATATCCATAACACATCATTTCGACACGAGTACCTTGTCGATGCGGGCGCCATCCATATCGACAATCTCGAGTGTAAGACCTTGCCAGTGGATCTTCTCACCTGAGACAGGGATGTGTTGCAACAGGTCGAGTATCAGTCCACTCAAGGTGTTATAGCTGTTCTCCTGATAGAGGTCGGTCATGTCGAAGTGGTCCAGGAAGTCGTAGAACGAGCA
Source organism: uncultured Bacteroidaceae bacterium (assembly GCA_964465765.1). Taxonomy (GTDB): domain Bacteria; phylum Bacteroidota; class Bacteroidia; order Bacteroidales; family Bacteroidaceae; genus Bacteroides. Next base: position 292 of record CAYXLA010000152.1, read on the forward strand.
CTGTCCGTCAATCAGGCACGAGCCATCGTCGCGGACAATGATCTCTGCCTCCTGTCCTACGGCAGCCGAACCTACCAAGGCATCGAGTATGTCGCTCTGTGTCACTATGCCCTCCACCGTTCCGAACTCATTTGTCACCAGTCCGTAGTGCTGGTTACCACTGCGTATGCGCTCCATGGCATTAAACACACTCATGTTCTTCGGCAGGAAGTATGGCTTCGTGGCAACGCTCCTGATGTCGAAGTCCTCGTTGTCGATCTTGTTGAACAGGTCCTTCAGGTAGACAATGCCAATGATGTTGTCCAGATTGTTCTCGCACAGCGGATAGATGGCATGCAGCTCATCCACGACCTTCTGCTTCAGTGTGCCGTTGTCGTCATTCACGTCGAGGAACACTATGTCGCTGCGGTGTGTCATTATGGAGTAGATGTTGCTGTCGCCCATGCCGAAGACACGCTCCACAATCTCCTGCTCCACTTCCTGCACATTGCCATCCTCGGCACCTTCGCGTACCACGGCCTTTATCTCCTCTTCCGTCACCTTCTCTTTCTTTGCCTGCAGGCCTATCAGTCGGCATATCCCCGACGTACTCTTCATCAGTATCCATACGAATGGCGATGCCACTATCGACAGCACCGTCATGGGGTTCGACACCAGTATAGCTACACGCTCTGCCGCAGCCATTCCTATGCGCTTGGGCACCAGCTCACCTATTATCAGTGTCAGGTATGTCACGATGATGACGATGAGCAGCTGTGCTATCGTGGTCGCATAAGGTGCCATCAGCGGACTGCGTGCCAGCAGTGGCGCAACGTTCTGTGCCAGTGCATCGCCGGAGAAGATACCGGTCAGGATGCCTATCAGCGTTATGCCTATCTGCACCGTAGAGAGGAAACGGTCGGGGTCTTGCGATAGCTTCAATGCAGTCTTTGCACCCTTGCTACCTTTCTTCACGCTGCTCTCCAACTTCACCTTACGTGCCGACACCAGAGCTATCTCCGACATCGACAGCAGTCCGTTACACAGTATGAGCAGCAGTATTATAACAACTTCCATATTCTATATATCCTGTATGATGTAGTGTAGTAATGCTTCACTCCACAATCATGCCGTCCCGCAGATGTATGGTGCGGTCGGTCATCCGTGCCAGTCCCTCGTCGTGTGTCACTATGACGAATGTCTGTCCCATCCTGTCGCGCAGGTCGAAGAACAGGCGGTGCAGCTCTTCCTTGTTCTGTGTGTCAAGGCTGCCCGACGGCTCGTCTGCCAGCACTATGTCAGGCTTGTTTATCAGTGCACGTGCCACGGCTACCCGTTGCTTCTCACCGCCCGACAGCTCCGATGGCTTATGCTCGGCACGGTCGCTCAGCTTCATGAAGTCCAGCAGTTGCATGGCATGCTCGTGTGCTTCGTCCATACCCTTGCCTGCTATGAATGCCGGTATCATCACGTTCTCAATGGCAGTGAACTCCGGCAACAGCTGGTGAAACTGGAATACGAAGCCTATATGACGGTTGCGGAATGCCGACAGCTCCCGCTCCTTCAGTCCCTGCACGTCGCATCCGTTAATGCTGACACTGCCGCCGTCGGGCTTGTCGAGTGTCCCCATTATCTGCAGCAGTGTTGTCTTGCCAGCACCACTCTGACCTACGATGCTCACGACCTCTCCCTTGCCGATGCCCAGACTTATGCCTCGCAGCACCTGCAGGTTGCCGAAGCTCTTCGTGACGTCTGTCACCCGTATCATTGTGTTCTTGTCTTCTTCCATTACTTCTTTCTTGACCTTCA
>CAYXLA010000152.1:2179-4868 GCA_964465765.1 uncultured Bacteroidaceae bacterium
TAAGATTTCTTCAACCGGCTGTAGAACCACTGTCCAATCTTCACATACAGTGGCGACCCACTGCTGCCATGGCGTGGATTGGAGAATGTTATGTCTGCCCTGTCGGTGTCTGCCGTCTGGTCTGGATAGACCACTATCAGACTGCTTCCAGCGAAGTAGCGGCTCAGCTGCACCGGTAGCTTCTCGAACGACGGGTCATACGATATCGAGCCCTGGCGTGCGCTGATGACGACAAACAGATGGTCGTACTCCACGCGTCCTGTCAGCAGCAACAGGTCTTCCCAGTCGTCGAGTATCGAGAAGTCCGTCAGCGTCTGCTTGTACTTCGACTGCAGGAAGCTTTGTATGTATCCCGTTGTCTGCTCCGTGGCATAGAAGTGCACACGGCACCCAATGGCTGCTCCCATCCTGCAGAAGTGACGCAGCCAGCGTTGGAAGCCAGCCTCATATTCTGCATTCGGCGGCACAGCCACGACGATGCGCTTGACGGTGTTCAGTGGTATCAGCAGCTTGGCAATGATAACCTCGCGGTGTATGCCCTTCAGCAGATTGGCTGTTATGGTGCCGAAGAACGAGTCCACCATGTTCGTCTTGCGGTGCAGACCCAGCACCACCGTCGTCACGTCATACTCCTTCACCGTATGCACTATGCCCGACGTGACGTTGACGTCATAGCGGCATATCGGTGTCAGCTTGACGTTCGTCGATGCCGTCACCATCGCTGCACGTTCCAGACACTGTCTGCCACGCCGCTCAGCGGTGTCGGAGTCGTTTGTGTCGGTCACCACCGTCAGCGACATCAGGTTGTCGTGAAACTTCTCACCGCGTATCAGCAGTCCCAGCTCCATCAGCTGGTTTATCTTGTCGGGGTTCGACAGCGTAATCAGTATCTTCTCCGTCGACCGGTGCAGATGTTCGTCGGGCTGGCTCTCGCTCATGGCTATGATGCGTGCCGTCTTGTCGGTTATCAGCGAGCTGACGATGCACGTCACGAGTATCAGTAGTATGGTGCCGTTGAGCACATCCTCGTTCAGCAGTCTCGACCCGTCGGGCAGCACCACGTTATATCCCACCATCACCGCAGCCAGCGTCGCCGCAGCCTGTGCCGTGCTCAGTCCGTACATCAGGTAGCCTTCCGGACGGCTCATCCTGTTCGTCTTGCGCACAATGAAGCATGCTATCCACTTGCCAAAGAGTGCCACCGAAATCATTATCGCAGCTACCATCAGCGCATTGCCACCGCCGAAGATCACGTGCACGTCGATGAGCATGCCCACGCCAATCAGGAAGTAGGGTATGAACAGTGCGTTGCCTACGAACTCAATGTGGTTCATCAGCGGCGACACACGTGGTATCAGTCTGTTCAGCACCAGTCCGGCAAGGAAGGCACCCAGTATGCCTTGCATGCCCACAATCTCCATCAGTGCAGCGCCGAGGAATGCCATTGCCAGCACGAAGATGAACTGCATCACGCCGTCGTCATAGCGACGGAAGAACCAGCGCGACAGCAGTGGGAACAGCACGATGATGACAAACGACAGCCCGATCACCTTCACCACAAGCCACACCCAGTAGCCTCCGTCCATATCGCCTTTGAACATACCACTCACGACAGCCAGCACCAACAGTGTCAGTGTGTCGGTCACGGCAGTACCGCCGACGGCTATGCTCACGCTGCGTTGGTGCGACAGTCCGTACTTCAGCACGATGGGGTAGGACACCTGTGTGTTCGATGCGTACATACTTGCCAGCAGTATCGACGTCGCTATGCCATACTGCAGCACTACGGTGTTTATGGCGAAGCCGATGACTATCGGTATGCTGAAGCACAGCAGTCCCAGTCCCAGCGCCTTGAACTTGTTTTCCTTCAGGTCGTTGAGGTTCATCTCCAGGCCGGCAAGGAACATGATGTAGTACAGGCCCACCTCGCCAAACAGCTCGAAGCTGCTGTCGCGTGCCAGTATGTTCAGTCCGTGTTCGCCAATGATGACACCGGCAATAATCATCCCGATGATGTGTGGCACGCGCAGTCTGTCCATGAGCAGTGGCGAGAACAGTATGATGAGCAGCACCAACAGGAATATCCATGTCGGGTCAGTCACGGGAAATGTTATGTTCAGGTTGAACCAATCCATACTGCAGGGGCGTGCACTTCTGTCACTAATTGAGTACAAAATAAAAAACTTTTCACCATAAGGCAATGCGGATACTCCATTTTGTTCTACTTTTACGCTGTTTTCGTGTGACAGTGGAAATCTAGGGTGGGTGACATGTCCTACATGTAAGTACCTCTTCGAGGCGCCACGGCATGATGACTACGGATGACATCGGCGTCGGATGTTGAGTTATGGGTGTTGGGTTACACATGCCTTTGGCGCGTGTACCTCTCCGAGGCACGGTAGGACGTATGCTTTGGCCCCAGACTGCGGTCACTGCGTTCCCTTAGTCTGGGGTTACTCGTGAGTGTACCTCTTCGAGGCACCACGGCATGATGACCACGGATGACATCGGCATCAGACTATACAGGTGCTCGATGTTGGGCGTTGAGTGTTGGATGACACTGGATGTTGGACCGTACCAGTGATGAGTGTTGGGTGATGTCTGATTGGACACCTGTACGATATATGTGGTATTGGGTGTATCTACGATATAGCCCGCTCAGCCTTGGAGCGCATTTACGCAATAGGAC
>CAYXLA010000153.1:0-1153 GCA_964465765.1 uncultured Bacteroidaceae bacterium
TTCCGCTTTATATGCATATCAATTTCAGTTATTTCAGTTTTTCAGTTTTTATTTTCTCCACACCATCATGTCCGTCAGTGAGTAGCCTGTATGTCGTCGTGCCTGTTTATGTTCACGGTAACAGTAGTAACAGTATCGGATGTATTTTATACATGGGTACTTATCCTGATGCGGGCTGTGCGTCTGTACACTGTCCATGCAAGTGTTTCAGCGTCTCAGTTGTCTCAGTATCTCAGTTTATTTTATAAAGCACATACAAGGAGAACGACACAAAAGAAGAACGAGAGAAGAAGAATTAACTATACTATTATTAATTATTATATATATAGATATATATATTATATTAATATATAATATATATATCTATATATATAAGAGAGGGGACAAGGCTTTTTTTAGGTGGCACTAAGTAAGCAAAACACAAACTGAGATACTGAGACAACTGAGACACTGAGACGCTTTGCATGGTACATAGAGTATGGCTGATACTGTTACTTACTGTTACCGTCTGTTCGGGAGATTCAGAGAAACAAGGAGCACGACCTTCTTGTGTGCATTGCGCAAAGAATGCTGAAAACTGAAATAACTGAAATAACTGAAATATCTGAAATCAGGCACCCCTATGAACCGCCTTATCTTCATTGCCAGCAGCTGCTCAGCGAAGGGGCGCTTGACCACGTGCAAGCTGCTGAATGTCAGCAAGAAAACGATTAGCGCGAGGCACAATAAAAAGTTTAGTGAAACGCTTGCATTGTCCACCCGGAATGCTTATCTTTGTAGCACTGAAATCGTAGTCGGCAACATGAAACCAATCTCTCTCTCTCGGTTTCACTGCCACGACCTGCTGGAATCCAAATCTCTCTCTCGGGATGGCGCAGGCCATGACTGACAGGCACCAGCCGACAACCTCTTCGGTGCAAGCGGGGGAAGATGCCCTACAGGTATGTACCTCTCCGAGGCACGGTAGGGAGGGCGTCATGAGCCCCAGACTGTGGTCGCTGCGCTCCCTTAGTCAGGGGTTAGCCATATAATGTACCTCTCCGAGGCACCGGCTTGATTGGGCATCCTGTATAAGACAGGCGCAGAGCTGGCTAGCCGTATAATGTACCTCTCCGAGGCACCGGCTTGATTGGGCATCCTGTATAAGACAGGC
>CAYXLA010000153.1:1253-4853 GCA_964465765.1 uncultured Bacteroidaceae bacterium
TATAATGTACCTCTCCGAGGCACCGGCTTGATTGGGCATCCTGTATAAGACAGGCGCAGAGCTGGCTAGCCGTATAATGTACCTCTCCGAGGCACCGGCTTGATTGGGGCATCCTGTATAAGACAGGCGCAGAGCTTACATTTGTAGGACAAGTAACGTCGGAGTGTACCTTGCATGGATAGCACAGCGTGATTTATACGCTATTGGAAATGCAGACTCAGTGTGCCTCAATTGGTGCGCATGGCATGAGCACACATCTGCAGGACATGTGCTCGGGTATGCACCCCCGTCCAGCCTCAGAGAGGCTGAATTGTGCCTAACCCCAGCCTAAGCGTAGCGCAGACTGGAAAAACGGAGTGCGCGGCGCACCCTCGGAGAGGTACATACATGAGGGGCATGGAGCAATCGGTGTGCAAGGCGCACTTTCGGAGGAGAGGTGTTCGCATGTAGGACATGGGTATTTCCGCTGTTTCGCTGCTGATTTGCGTAATATGCAGCATTTTTGTTGAAAAGAAGTCCTATGTGGAATGAAATCTGTATATTTGCGGTGCTTTTTTAAGGCTTACAAAAAATATCTTTTAATCAAATAAACTATGGCAGAAAACAAAGAAAAACTCTTTACGGAGTTTCCTCCAGTCACTACCGAACAGTGGATGGAGAAAATCACAACCGACTTGAAGGGTGTTCCGTTTGAGAAGAAGCTTGTTTGGAAGACAAGTGAAGGCTTCAATGTGCAGCCTTTCTATCGCCAGGAAGATGTGAAGGACTTGAAGACAATCAACTCACTCCCAGGCGAATTCCCCTATCTTAGAGGTAACAAGAAGAAGGATAACACTTGGTTTATCCGTCAGGAAATCAATGTGGACTGTCCTGCTGAGGCAAACAAGAAGGCTCTGGACATCCTGAACCGCGGCATCGATTCGCTGTCGTTCCATCTGGGACATGCCGATGTCGATGCAGCCTACATCGAGACGCTGCTGAAGGGCATTGAGGCTCCGTATATCGAGCTTAACTTCAGCTGCTGCCAGCGCAAGGCTGTCAACCTGGGCAAGCTGCTCGTCGACTACTTCAAGAAGCAGAACTACGACCTGAGCAAGCTGCAGGGCTCTATCAACTTCGACTTCATCGGCAAGATGATGACACGCGGCCACGAGATGCCTGCTGCTGTTGAAGCTGCCAAGGAACTGATTGAGGCTACCAAGGAGCTGAGCCAGTATCGCACAATCGGTGTCAACGCCGTTGCACTGAACAACGCCGGCGCATTCATCTACCAGGAGCTGGGCTACGCTCTGGCTTGGGGTAATGAATACATGAGCAAGCTGACCGAGGCTGGTGTTCCTGCCGACGTCGTTGCCGAGAAGATCAAGTTCACCTTCGGCGTAAGCTCGAACTACTTCATGGAGATTGCCAAGTTCCGCGCTGCACGTCTGTTGTGGTCGAACATCGTGGCTTCATATACCGACAACCACGAGGCTGCAAAGATGCACATCCACGCCGAGACATCGTCGTTCAACCAGACAATATTCGACTCGTACATGAACCTGCTGCGTTCGCAGACAGAGGCCATGAGTGCCGCTCTGGGTGGCATCGACTCAATGACGGTGGTCCCGTTCAACACTCCGTATGAGGTTCCGACCGACTTCTCCGAGCGTCTGGCACGCAACCAGCAGCTGCTGCTGAAGGAAGAGTCGCACTTCAACAAGGTTGTCGACGTAGCCGGCGGTTCATGGTACATCGAGAACCTCACCGTTGCCATTGCCCGCGAGGCATGGAAGCTGTTTGTCAGCGTCGAGGAAGACGGTGGCTTCTACAACGCTGTGAAGAGCGGCAAGATTCAGGAAGCTGTCAACAACAGCAACGCTGCACGCCACACCAACGTGGCACGCCGCAAGGAAATCCTCGTCGGAACCAACCAGTATCCTAACTTCACCGAGCTGTCGGACGGCAAGAAGCCTGTTGAGGGTTGTTGCTGCTGTGGCAACAACGGCGGTGACATACCGACACTGAACTTCTCGCGCGCTGCCAGCGAGTTTGAGGCACTGCGCTTCCAGACAGAGAACGCAGCACACCGCCCAGTAGCATTCATGCTCACAATCGGCAACCTCGCAATGCGTCAGGCACGTGCACAGTTCTCGTGCAACTTCCTGGCTTGTGCAGGATATAAGGTAATGGACAACCTCGGCTTCGAGACTGTCGAGGCTGGCGTCGACGCAGCATTGGCTGCCGGTGCCGACATCGTGGTGCTCTGCTCGAGCGACGACGAGTATGCCGAGTATGCAGCTCCCGCCTACAAGTACCTCGACGGACGCGCAATGTTCATCGTTGCCGGTGCTCCTGCCTGCATGGACGACCTGAAGGCTCAGGGTATTGAGAACTTTATACACGTACGCTGCAATGTGCTTGAAACATTGAAGGAGTACAATGCAAAACTGTTGAAGTGAAAAAAGGACTGAAGAAAGATGAGAAAGAATTTCAAAGACATCGACATATATGCAGCCCTGCAGCAACCCACCAGCGGCACTGCATGGCAGAAGGCTAATGGCGTGACTCCGGACTGGGAGACGCCGGAGCATATAGGCGTTAAGCCTGCCTACACAAAGGAAGACCTTGAGGGCATGGAGCACTTGGACTACGTGTCGGGTATTCCTCCGTTCCTTCGTGGCCCGTATTCGGCAATGTACCCGATGCGCCCGTGGACAATCCGCCAGTATGCAGGATTCTCAACGGCTGAGGAGTCGAACGCATTCTATCGCCGCAACCTGGCTTCCGGACAGAAGGGTCTGTCTGTAGCCTTCGACCTTCCTACACACCGTGGTTACGACCCCGACAACCAGCGCGTCGTAGGTGATGTTGGTAAGGCAGGTGTGTCTATCTGCTCACTGGAGAACATGAAGGTCCTGTTCGAGGGTATTCCATTGAACAAGATGTCTGTCTCCATGACAATGAACGGTGCAGTGCTCCCCATCATGGCGTTCTACATCAACGCAGGTCTGGAGCAGGGCGCTCAGCTGGAAGAGATGGCAGGAACAATCCAGAACGACATTCTGAAGGAGTTCATGGTGCGCAACACCTACATCTACCCGCCAGCATTCTCAATGAAGATCATCGCCGACATCTTCGAGTACACATCGCAGAAGATGCCTAAGTTCAACTCCATATCAATCTCCGGATACCACATCCAGGAGGCTGGTGCAACAGCCGACATCGAGTTGGCCTACACACTTGCCGACGGTATCGAGTATCTGCGTACTGGTGTCAATGCCGGCATTCCGGTCGACAAGTTCGCTCCGCGTCTGTCGTTCTTCTGGGCTATCGGCACAAACCACTTCATGGAGATTGCAAAGATGCGTGCAGGTCGTCTGCTGTGGGCTAAGATTGTCAAGAGCTTCGGCGCTGAGAACCCCAAGTCGATGTCGCTGCGTACACACTCGCAGACATCAGGTTGGTCTCTGACGGAGCAGGACCCGTTCAACAACGTCGGTCGTACATGTATCGAGGCCATGGCTGCAGCACTGGGACACACACAGTCGCTCCACACCAACGCACTCGACGAGGCCATCGCACTGCCTACCGACTTCTCGGCACGTATTGCGCGTAACA
>CAYXLA010000154.1:0-4824 GCA_964465765.1 uncultured Bacteroidaceae bacterium
ATTCAAAACGAAGAGAGCATACTTGCGGATTCTGTCCGTGAGTATGCCCTCTGTTTTTATTCGAGCTCCGTGTCGGTAGCGACACTGGCTTTATGCTTCGCTGTCTGCTTCGTCGTCCTGCTCTTCGGGGATGAGGTCGATGTCGGTGTTCTTTAATGCAGCCATGATGCGGCTCTCAATCTCGTCTGCCAGCTCTGGATTGTCTGCCATGACCTGCTTCGTGGCATCACGTCCTTGTGCCAGCCGCGTGTCGTTATAGCTGAACCATGAACCCGACTTCTTGATGATGTCAAGCTCCACGCCAAGGTCGACAATCTCGCCTGTCCGCGATATTCCTTCGCCGAACATGATGTCGAACTGTGCACGGCGGAATGGAGGTGCCACCTTGTTCTTCACGACCTTAACCTTTGTGGTACGGCCCAGCACTTCCTCGCCATTCTTGATGGGCGAGCTGGAGCGTATGTCGATGCGTACCGACGAGTAGAACTTCAGTGCGTTGCCGCCAGTAGTAGTCTCGGGGTTGCCAAACATCACGCCAATCTTCTCGCGCAGCTGGTTGATGAAGATGCATGTGGTGCGTGTCTTGCTGATTGCCGACGTGAGCTTCCTCAGAGCCTGCGACATCAGTCGTGCCTGAAGACCGACCTTGTTGTCGCCCATGTCGCCCTCAATCTCTGCCTTTGGTGTCAGTGCAGCCACGGAGTCGATGACGATGATGTCCACAGCTGCCGAGCGTATCAGCTGCTCGGCAATGTCGAGAGCCTGTTCGCCATTGTCGGGTTGCGACACAAGCAGGTCGTTGATTTGGACGCCCAGCTTCTCTGCATAGAAGCGGTCGAAGGCATGCTCGGCATCGATGAATGCTGCTATGCCGCCTGTCTTCTGTGCTTCGGCGATGGCGTGCAGTGCCAGTGTGGTCTTACCAGACGACTCCGGACCATAGATCTCGATGATTCTGCCGCGCGGGTATCCGCCTACGCCGAGGGCAACGTTGAGTCCGATGGAACCTGTCGGTATGACCTCTATCTGTTCTATGTGTTCGTCACCGAGCTTCATTATAGAGCCCTTGCCGAAGTCCTTCTCAATCTTCGACATGGCAGCCTGCAATGCTTTCAGCTTCTGCTCAGCCGACGACAACCCATCTTCTTTCTTGTCTGTCTTTGCCATAGTGTGAATCAGTGTTTAAGTGTAAATACTGTATGTCTCTCTCTTTCGTCCTTACAGCTCCAGGTCGCCGTCGAACACCTCGACCCAAGGCAGACCTTGCTTGTTGAGCTGCTCCATGAATGGATCCGGATCGAAGTCCTCGACGTTCCATACGCCGGGCTTCTTCCACAGTCCCTTAAGGAACATCATTGCGCCAATCATTGCTGGCACGCCCGTGGTGTAGCTGACGCCCTGCATGCCTGTCTCCTTGTATGCCTCCTGATGGCTGCAGTTGTTATATATATAATAGGTGTGCTCCTTACCGTCTTTGAGTCCGCGTATGCGGCAGCCTATCGAGGTCTCGCCCTCATAGTTCTTGCCGAGGTCCTGCGGGTTGGGCAGCACTGCCTTCAGGAACTGCAGCGGCACAATCTTCATTCCATTATACTCCACCTCGTCGATGCGTGCCATGCCGATGTCCTGTATGACGCGCAGATGTGTCAGATATTCCTGTCCGAAGGTCATCCAGAAGCGTGCACGCTTAATCGTCGGGAAGTTCTTGACCAGCGACTCCAGCTCCTCATGATACATAAGGTACGAGTCGCGCGGTCCGATGTTAGGATATGTCAGGTCCTTATGAATCTCCAACGGTCCTGTCGTTACCCACTTGCCGTCCTCGTAGTAGCGTCCGTTCTGTGTAATCTCGCGGATGTTTATCTCGGGATTGAAGTTTGTGGCAAAAGCCTTGTGATGGTTTCCGGCGTTGCAGTCGACGATGTCCAGATAGTCGATCTCGTCGAAGTGATGCTTGGCGGCATAGGCTGTGAACACGCCGCTAACGCCCGGGTCGAAGCCACAACCCAGTATGGCTGTCAGCCCTGCATCCTCAAAGCGCTTCTTGTATGCCCATTGCCAGCTGTACTCGAAGTGAGCCTCGTCGCGCGGCTCATAGTTGGCTGTGTCGAGATAGTTGACGCCCGACTTCAGGCAGGCATCCATAATGGTCAGGTCCTGATAGGGCAGGGCGAGGTTCATCACGATGTCTGGCTTCACACGGTCAAACAGCTCAACCAGCTGATCTACGTTGTCGGCATCGACCTGCGCAGTCTTGATGGCGGGATTGCCGATGGCCTTGACAAGCTTGTCGCACTTCTCCTTGGTGCGGCTTGCAATGGTGATGTCGGTAAAGACATCGGGGTTCTGTGCAACCTTGAAAGCGGCAACGGTGGCAACGCCGCCGGCACCTATGATAATCACTTTAGCCATTTCTTTTCTTTGGTTTGGTTTTGATTGAACATTCTTGTTTATTCTCCCCAAAGATAGGACATTTTCCGATAGATGTCGGACTGCCGGACAATTTTATCATGAAGAGTACATAACCGTCTGCCAAACTGACATAAAACGTGACACCTGCTCCAATCCCTTTTGACCTTTGGCACGGCAGCAGCGGTTTGGCACAACGTTTGTCCATTGCAGGGTGTCGGCTTCGACGAGAGGCCGATGAGATTAGTCAACTTAATGTAGAATAACAAAAAAGAACAACAGATATGGGAAAGATTATTGGTATAGACTTGGGAACGACAAACTCGTGTGTCGCAGTGTTTGAAGGCAATGAGCCTGTAGTGATAGCCAACAGTGAAGGTAAGCGCACGACTCCTTCGGTCGTAGCGTTCGTCGATGGCGGTGAGCGTAAGGTCGGTGATCCGGCAAAGCGTCAGGCCATTACTAATCCTTTGAGGACGGTTTATTCCATCAAGCGTTTCATGGGTGAGAACTGGGATCAGGTGCAGAAGGAAGTTGCACGTGTACCTTACAAGGTAGTCAGAAGCGACAGCAACATGCCGCGTGTCGACATCGACGGTCGTCTGTACACCGCACAGGAGATTTCGGCAATGATTCTTCAGAAGATGAAGAAGACTGCTGAGGACTATCTGGGACAGGAGGTTACGGATGCTGTCATCACCGTTCCGGCATACTTCTCCGACTCACAGCGTCAGGCCACTAAAGAGGCAGGACAGATTGCCGGCTTGAACGTACGTCGTATTGTCAACGAGCCTACAGCAGCTGCCTTGGCATACGGTATCGACAAGGCCAACAAGGACATGAAGATTGCAGTCTTCGACCTCGGTGGTGGTACGTTCGATATCTCTATCCTTGAGTTCGGTGGTGGCGTGTTTGAGGTCAAGTCCACTAACGGTGATACCCACCTGGGTGGTGATGACTTCGACCAGGTAATCATCAACTGGCTTGTCGATGAGTTCAAGAACGACGAAGGTGCAGACCTTACAACCGACCCGATGGCAATGCAGCGTCTGAAGGAAGCTGCCGAGAAGGCCAAGATAGAATTGTCTTCGTCCACATCTACAGAAATCAACCTGCCGTACATCATGCCGGTAGGCGGTGTGCCTAAGCACCTTGTGAAGACACTGACGCGTGCCAAGTTCGAGGCTTTGGCTCACAACCTGATTCAGGCTTGCCTGGTTCCGTGCCAGAACGCACTGAGAGATGCAGGCATGCAGGCTTCAGATATTGACGAGGTCATCCTCGTGGGTGGTTCGTCGCGTATACCTGCTGTGCAGAAGCTCGTGCAGGACTTCTTCGGAAAGGTTCCGTCGAAGGGCGTCAATCCAGATGAGGTTGTTGCAGTCGGTGCATCTATTCAGGGTGCAATCCTGAACAACGAGAAGGGCGTAGGCGATGTGGTACTGCTCGATGTCACTCCGTTGACACTGGGTATCGAGACCCTCGGTGGCGTGATGACGAAACTTATCGATGCCAACACCACGATTCCTTGCAAGAAGAGTCAGGTGTTCTCGACGGCTGCCGACAACCAGACAGAGGTGACCATACACGTGCTGCAGGGCGAGCGTCCTATGGCTGCACAGAACAAGAGCATCGGTCAGTTCAACCTGACAGGCATCACACCTGCACGCCGTGGCGTTCCTCAGATTGAGGTATCGTTCGACATCGATGCCAACGGCATACTGAAGGTAACAGCCAAGGACAAGGCGACAGGCAAGGAGCAGACCATCCGCATCGAGGCTTCGAGCGGCTTGAGCGACGACGAGATTGCACGCATGAAGGCTGAGGCACAGGCCAACGAGGCTGCCGACAAGCAGGAACGTGAGAAGATTGACAAGCTGAACCAGGCTGACTCAATGATATTCACCACCGAGAATCAGCTGAAGGAGCTTGGCGACAAGCTGCCGGCAGACAAGAAGCCTGCCATTGAGACAGCCCTTCAGAAGCTGAAGGATGCCCACAAGGCACAGGATCTGGCAGGCATCGACGCTGCTACCAACGAGCTGAATGCTGCATGGCAGGCTGCCAGCGCACAGATGTACTCGCAGACAGGCGGTGCACAGGCTGGTCCGCAGCAGAATGCAGGCTTCAATGGTGCAGGTCAGCAGTCGTCTGACGCAGGTCAGCAGGCTGGCAACGGAAGCGGCAAGAACTCTGGCGACAATGTCGAGGATGCCGACTTCGAGGAGGTGAAATAAAGAACTTAACCACGTGACCCGATAAGGCTAATCAGCAAATACCCGACGGGTCATATAAATAGATGAAGAGTCCGTGTAGCCCATGCAGGCTGCACGGATTTTTTTTGTGCCTTGCCCCTTCCTGGGCTCAGTAGAAAATAGGTGGGGATAAGTCGCGTCCTGTAGCGCGTGTACCTCT
>CAYXLA010000155.1:0-4731 GCA_964465765.1 uncultured Bacteroidaceae bacterium
AGAGAATGCTGCGAGGAATGCCTCCGTTTGGAATCAAATTCTTCATGTTGTTGATCCCTTAATCTAATCGTATCACTCTGTCATCCTGCACCGACAGGACGCCTTTTGTCTTTTCCAATGCCGTGCGCTGATTGTCGGTCTTCAACTTCAGCGCATAACCATGGATGTTGCTGTAGCGATAGAGCACCTCTATGTCGTTCTTCCGGATGAACCGCTCGATGGCGTCCGTGCCGACAGCCGCGTCGTAGTAGACGATGACGGTACTGCCTCCGCTTGCCGCGCTTTCGGTCTCCATTCTTGCACCCGAAATGGGCATCACCGTGTAGCAGGACGACAATGTCAACAATGTCCCCGACAAGAGGGCTGCAGCTGCTATTCCGACAGTCTTCATCATTCGTCAGCCTCCTTCAGTCTCTTGGGCAGCATCTCCTTCACCAGCGGCACGTAATACTCCTTCACCTCTTCCGGCGTCGGCGTATGACCGCCGGGGAAGTGGAACGAATGCCTGTAGTGCTTCAGGAACACTGGCTCATAATGTGCCAGCGTGTCGCGTTCGCCGAAGATGCCCCAAATCCTGTCGGTCATTGCCTCCGAGAGGTTGTCGAACTGATGGTCCTGCACTTCGCGGAACTCCTCAACCAGCGCCTCGTCGATGACCAGTTCCTGCTTGCCGTCCTGCCGTGGCGACTTGTACTCGTGCCTGCCGATGCGCCCGCTCAGGAAGACCGACATCTCCAGATGCGGATTGCCCAGCAGTGCCGGAATGCCGAGCTTGTTGGCAAGCATCTGTGCATAGAATGCACCGCAACTGTTACCGACGAGCAGGTCGGGATGCTCCTGTCTGCAGAGGCTCCCGATGCTGTCCAGCGCTTCCATGGGATGCCGCGGCAGGTCGGGCGACAGTACCTGCGCCACGCCCTCCAACCCTTCACGCAGCGCCAATGCCAGCGGACAACAGCCCGAGGCATAGAATCCGTGCAGGAACAGCACCTTCTTCATCGTCGCCGTCGTTTCTTGGTTATTTGACGAAAGGATCGAGCAACGCGAGCAGTTCGTTTCTCGACATTGCCCCACTCTGTCTGTAAAGCACTTCGCCGTTGCGGAACAGCATCAGCGTCGGTACCGACTGAATCTGATAACCTGCAGCCGTCTGCTGGTGCTTGTCCACGTCCACTTTTATGATACGTATTTTGTCTCCGAGCCGCGCCTTCACCTCTTCCAGCACCGGATGCATCATCTTGCACGGCTGGCACCATGTTGCGAAGAAGTCGACCAGCACCGGCTTGTCGCTCATTATCACGTCATTGAAAGTTTCCATCTTGATTCATTTTCTCGTCATAGTAAATGTCTGCCATCTCGTCGGCGAAGCCGTATCCGCAACACTCCGACCACTTCACGCATTGCTGGAGGCGCTTGTCATATTTGTCCCACAGCCCATTTGCCGCGATGTGCTTTATCGTCTTGGCGAAATTGCGTTCCACAGAGTCGTAGTATTGCTCCCACATGTCGCCATAGTCATTGGTAAACTCGGTTGCCCATTCCATGTACGACACCATCAGTTCCGCCAGGGCGTCGGCAGAAGGACCGAGCTTCTTGAAGTCGGCAACAGCCTTCCGGCACACCGAGAACCGCAGTTGCGGCTCTCTGCGCCCCTTGGGGCAGAACTCCTGCCGGATGATGGCTTTATACTCTTCCAGCTTGGCGCCCTCGTCTGGTGCTGCATAGAACTCCAGATAGTCCTTCGCCTCTTTTCTTGCCGCATACATTTCGAGGACCATCTCGATGATGTCCTCTTTCGTCATGGACTGCAAGAGCTTCTTTACGGTCGATTTTGACATGTCTCAGCGTCTGTGTTTAAACAATTCCATCCATACTTCGCCTCGAAGGCTTCGACGACTTGCCGGAGGTCGGCAGCCAGATACGACAGTGCCTTGTCCCTCATCGCTGCGGGTACGCCGTAGAGGGCTTCGGCAATGCCTCCGGTGATGCAGCCTATGGTGTCGGAGTCGCCGCCAATGCTTATGGCGTTGCGTACGGCATCCTCGAAGTCCGTTGCCTGCAGGGCACACACTATGGCTTGCGGCACCGAGCCCTGACAGGTCGCTCCCGACCACTTCTCACTGGGCATTCCGCCCCACGAGTAGCACTGCTGCAGCTGCTGCACCGTAGGGCTGAGGTCGTAGCCGAAGCGCCGCTCTATCTCCGACCGGATGAACGACTTCTGCTTTCCCTGCCGTCCCCACAAGATGCAGAGTGCCGTCGCCTGCGCTCCCGCAATGCCGCCGGGGTGGTTGTGCGTACATTCTGCCGAATCCTGCGCCTTCTCCATCACCTCGTCCTCTGTGTCGAAGGCCCATCCCACAGGCGCAATGCGCATGGCGGAACCGTTGCCGCAGGAGTTGTATGGGATGAAGACGCCCTGCAGGGCAATGCTGTAGAGCCAGCGCTGAAAGCCCGACCCGTAGCCGCCCATGACGTGCTCGTGGCGCAATGCAAATTTGGCATAGTACGGTGCCGCCATCAGCGGACAGCCGTCGAGAATCCACTGTGCCGTGGCGATGCTCAGCACGCTGTCGTCGGTCGCCTCCTTCTCGTCGGTGAACAGCGGGAAGTCCTTCGTACTGATGTTGTGAAACTCGTAGACGCTCCCCACGATGTCGCCAATAATGCTTCCAATCATAGTGTCTTTATTTTAATTCTGTCTTCAGCTCGTTATACAAATCCACCGGCCCCAAGTGCCAATACTGGGTACTTGCAGTGGACAACTTCTTGTAAAGTCTTGAATGGTAAATGCGGCTGATGGCATCCGTAAGACTTATTTTTTCGTCTTCCGAAAGCCACGAAGCAAGCCATCCTATCTTGAACGGCAAGAGCAGATACAAGTTTTCCTGTGTTATTTCTGTGCTCATAACTCAACTTTTATTGATTCCACGAAGCGGATAGCCTCCAGTGCCTTCTCTGTATGAAAAAGGTACTGGTCGACCAATTTGTAGGTCTTCAACTCTTGAATGAGTGTCCCCATGCTGATGATGCCGCCTTCAAAGAGAGTGAACTGTGTATAGACGCTGTCGTCTGCCACTGGGCCATAAACGATGTCATAGTCGTGAGTGAAGTCCCTTTCGGTGCGGTTTTTCATCACAAAGTTCACCCATTCTTCGTTTGCCTTCTTGAAGATGAGCGTTTTCAGACGGTTTACGGCTTCGTCGTCCAATTCGTAGACGTTCACATAGCCAACGGCCACACCTTTGTCTTTCATCCTTCGTTCCACCAATCGTTTGGCTTGGTCGAAGGATGTTGTGGCGTAGAATCCCGAACCGTAATCAAGTGAACGTTTTGGCTCACGAATCTCAGGGCTTATCACCTCTTCTACGCTTCCGTGATACACCTTACTCATTTCTTCCTTTCGTTTATCATTTTGTCAATTTCCTCAATCAGCCATTGTTGGCCTTGTGTATGGAGCACGTCGTAGAACTCGCAGAAGTGTTCTGCTATTCCGTATTGCTCAAACAATTTCACCACGTCTTCCACAGGCATGTCTTTTGCCTTTGCGTATTGCTCTATGCAGAACGATACGAAAACGGCTTTTGCTTGTTGCTCGTTGTTCATTGTCTTTCTCCTTTCTGTGGCTCTGCCACACATATCTGTCCTGTCACGGTATCGCCGATGAGTCGTTGCTTGAACTCCTTCTTTGTCCTACTTCAGATTCTTGCCGTCGCAGAAGGCGTTGCCCACGCGCTGTCCCAGCTCGACGTAGCCGTTGTGAATGGGGTCGAACGTGATGAGGTGCATCCGCTCCATGTCGGGCTTGCCGTCGTCGGCGAGGTATTCGTCGCGGCAGACGATGTCAACGATTTCGGCAACGATGTAGCAGCCCGTCTCGCTCTCGTAGAGCTTCTCCTTGATGCGGCACTGCAGCGTCAGAGGGAAGTCTGTGAACACGGGCGCATCCACCTTCTCCGCCTTCACTGCCGTCCATCCCGTCTTCTGCATCTTCTCCGGCTCGCTCTTGGCACTCACCATGCCCACGAAGTCGGCAGCCACCATCGTCTCGCGCGTTGCGAAAGCCACGGTGAAGTCGCCGCAGCGTCCGAGGTTCACCGTCGTGGCATGGCTGCCCATCGAGATCACAATCTCGTGCGCGTCCCACTGTCCAGCCCAAGCCGCCGTCATCGCGTTAGCTGCGCCATCCTCGTTGTATGTGCCTATCACCAGCACCGGTTGTGGCAGCAGCCACGCCTTCTTTCCAAAACTCTTCATACTGTCCTGTCCTGTTGTTTTTGTGTGTTATTCCCTGTCCGCTCTCCTCTCCGGCACTTTTCAGTGCACTGATGCCGACACCACAAATATACAAATCTTTTTTCGGACTACAACATAAGGGGGAACGTGTGAACGACGGTAAGGCTCCGCTAATGCGGGCTGAAATAGAACCACAAAGAGAGCCCACGGCGTTCCCCCTCGCTCGTGTGCTCTCGATTAATCTGTGTCGCGTGTTCCTGAATCGCTGTGCGCAGCAAACTTCGGAGTGCGCGTCGCACTGCGCGGCGCACCTACCAGTTGTAGCAGGAGCTGACGCCAAGTGCTGTTAGTGCCGCGACGAGTGCCTGCAGCACCACGTTAAGCACTTTCTGCCATGTAATTTTCTGTGCCATAGTTCAATAGGTTTTAAGTTAAAAATGGTGTTGAGTGTTGGGTGTTGGGTGAACCGGTCCTCTGTGTATGTACCCCAGTGTG
>CAYXLA010000156.1:0-4704 GCA_964465765.1 uncultured Bacteroidaceae bacterium
AGTCTTTTGCATATTATGCGGCTTCGCCGCAATCCTCGGCAAACTTAGAGGTTATGCATAATTGTGTCCCGTCGGGACACCACAGCCGGATGCTTACACTGCAATACATTGATATTCAGAGGACGTGGTGCCTCGAAGAGGTAAATTAACGTGTTGCGTTAAGCGTGATGCGTGCTGCGTGAATGATATTCAGAGGATGTGGTGCCACTAACGTGTTGCGTGATATTATGAGGATATGACGTATCGTGAGTGTCTCTACGCTATAGGATGTGGTGCCTCGAAGAGGTCATTGACGTGAAGCGTGAAGCGTGATGCGTGAAGCGTGACAGATATAGAGGACGAGCAACCTCAGAGTGCATCTACGCTATAGGACGTGGTGCCTCGAAGAGGTACACTAACGAGTAACCCCAGCCTAAGCGCAGCGCAGACTGGGGATAGCGCGAATACCATATACCTGTGCCTCGGAGAGGTACACGCGCCATAGGACTTGAATGTTTTATGTGTTATGTTGAGATATTGCCCACGCATCACTCAGCACTCTTCACTCTTCACGTTTATAGCCCAATATTCATATTTGCTGCGCCTATATAGATAATGGTGTGAACTTTATTGGAAACTTGGTCAGTTGTCGTGTGCTATGTCATAATGTCATATTTGATATGTAATGCGCTGAAGTGTAGAAACTTCGCTTGTTGATGCTACGACGTAAAGCCTTGACTGCTCGTGACAATCTGTCCTGTTTGGGAAAACTTTGCACGTGTAAACAGGTGATGCGGTTCACCCAAGTTGCATACTGCACCCGTTCGGAATTTTTCTGTTGCCGTAAATAATTAATAAACACGTGCTTCTCTGAACGGGCGGTTTTTGCACACAGAAAAATGTCGCGGCGGACGTACAAGCGTGTGGTTTTTTATCCATACCTTTGACAACACAACAAAAAAAACATACCAAGAAACACTCATCATAGGCGACAATGGAAATACAGAACTTCACCATCACCAAGCGAGACGGCAAAGCCGACAGATTCTCACTCGATAAGATAATGAACGCCATAATCAAGGCGTTCGCGTCAGTAAACGAACCTCTTGATCTCGGCAGCCTGTCGAAGATCATCAGTCATCTGGACATCCGCGAGGGCATAAAGGTGGAGGACATACAGAACCAGGTCGAGGAGGCGCTGATGCGCGAGCAGTACTTCAAGGTGGCAAAGTCGTTCATGCTCTACCGCCAGCGCCACACCGAGGACCGCGAGACTCTGGAGAAGATGCAGTTCCTGTCCGACTACTGCGCAGCGTCGAATGCAGCCACCGGCTCCAAGTATGACGCCAACGCCAACGTCGAGCACAAGAACATAGCCACGCTCATCGGCGAGCTGCCGAAGTCCAACTTCATTCGCCTCAACCGTCGTCTGCTGACCGAGAGCATCAAGAAGCTCTACGGCAAGGAACTGGCAGACCGCTACATCGACCTGCTGACACACCACTTCATCTATAAGAACGACGAGACCAGCCTCGCCAACTACTGCGCCTCCATAACCATGTACCCGTGGCTCATCGGCGGCACCACCGGCATCGGCGGCAACTCCTCAGCACCGACAAACCTCAAGTCGTTCTGCGGCGGCTTCATCAACATGGTCTTCATCGTCAGCTCCATGCTGGCAGGCGCGTGCGCCACACCCGAGTTCCTGATGTACATGAACTACTTCATACAGAAGGAATACGGCACCGACTACTGGAAGGATCCCGACCGCGTGGTCGACATGAGCCTCCGACAGCGCACGCTCGACAAAGTCATCACCGACTACTTCGAGCAGATTGTCTACTCGCTCAACCAGCCCACCGGTGCACGCAACTTCCAGGCAGTGTTCTGGAACATCAGCTACTACGACCACTACTACTTCGACAGCCTCTTCGGCAACTTCTACTTCCCCGACGGCAGCAAGCCCGACTGGGACGGACTGTCGTGGCTGCAGAAGCGCTTCATGAAGTGGTTCAACCACGAGCGCACCAAGGCCGTGCTGACGTTCCCCGTGGAGACCATGGCACTGCTCACCGAGAACGGCGACTGCAAGGACAAGGAGTGGGGCGACTTCGCCGCAGAGATGTATAGCGAGGGACACTCGTTCTTCACCTACATGAGCGACAATGCCGACTCGCTGAGCTCCTGCTGCCGACTGCGCAACGAGATCCAGGACAACGGCTTCAGCTACACCCTGGGTGCCGGAGGCGTGTCCACAGGCTCCAAGAGCGTGCTCACCATCAACCTGAACCGCTGCATACAGTATGCCGTGAACCACAAGATGGACTACCGCGAATACCTCAGCGACATCATCGACCTGTGCCACAAGGTGCAGCTCGCCTACAACGAGAACCTCAAGAAATTCCAGAAGTGTGGCATGCTGCCACTGTTCGACGCCGGCTACATCAATATGAGCCGACAGTACCTGACGATTGGCGTCAACGGACTGGTCGAGGCTGCCGAGTTCATGGGACTCACCATCAACGACAACCCCGACTACAAGCACTTCGTGCAGGAAGTCCTCGGACTCGTCGAGAAGTACAACAAGCAGTACCGCACCAAGGACACACTCTTCAACTGCGAGATGATTCCTGCCGAGAACGTCGGCGTGAAGCACTCCAAGTGGGATAGGGAAGACGGCTACTTCGTGCCGCGCGACTGCTACAACAGCTATTTCTACATCGTCGAGGACGACAGCCTGAGCATCATCGACAAGTTCAAGCTGCACGGCGCTCCCTACATCGAGCACCTCACGGGCGGCTCGGCACTCCACATGAACCTGGAGGAGCACCTCAGCAAGGCGCAATACCGCCAGCTGCTCTGCGTGGCTGCCAAGGAGGGATGCAACTACTTCACCTTCAACATCCCCAACACCATCTGCAACGACTGCGGACACATCGACAAGCGCTACCTGCACGAATGCCCCGTCTGCCACAGCAAGAATGTCGACTACATGACGCGCATCATCGGCTACCTCAAGCGCGTCAGCAACTTCTCCGCCGCACGCCAGGAGGAAGCACACCGCCGCTACTATGCCGGCGAGGACAAGCTGAAGGAGACCGCCGAGAAGTGCTGAAGTTTGTCAACACAGGGATCGTGTTCCAGGAGATCCCTGACGAGGTGACGCTGTCCGTCAACATCTCCAACTGCCCGTGCCGCTGTCCTGGGTGCCACAGCCAGTATCTGTGGCAGGACATCGGCACGCCGCTCACCCCCGACGCCCTCGACGCCCTGATTGCCCGCAACAGCGCAGACATGACGTGCGTCTGCTTCATGGGCGGCGATGCCGAGCCCGACGCCGTGAGCCTTCTGGCACGCCATGTCCACAGCCACCATCCGCAGCTCAAGGTGGCGTGGTACAGCGGACGGCAGCTCCTGCCGCGCGGCATCGACCGTAGCAACTTCGACTACATCAAGGTCGGGCCCTTCATCCGCCACCTGGGACCGCTTAACAAGCCCACCACCAATCAGCGACTCTACCGCTGCGCCCCCGACGGCACCATGACCGACATCACCTCCCGCTTTTGGAAGAAACCCTGACAACTGGCGTTATAAACGTGGGAGCCTTTCCTAAATCCTCCAAGCCTTTCCTAAATCCTCCAAGCCTTTCCTAAATCCTCCAAGTCTCTCCTAAATCCTCCCCTAAAGGGAAGGACTTTAGTTCTCCCTTCCCTTCAGGGGAGGGCTGGGGTGAGGCTTCAAGTCCTTACGGACTTATCTCGTCCTGCTGATTTCTTTTATTGTCCGCGGAATTTAGACGGAATTTAGACGGATTATCAAGTCCTTGCGGACTTATCTCGTCCGCTGATTTCTTTTATGTTCCGTTCCTTCATGTAAGTACCTCTTCGAGGCACGGTGGGGTGGCTGCTTTTACCCCAGACTGCGGTCGCTGCGCTTCCTTAGTCAGAGGTTATGCATAATTGTGTCCCGTCGGGACACCACGTCCTCTGAATATCAGTCACGCTTCACGCAACACGCTTCACGCAACACGGTGCCGCAGGCACCATAGGGGGGGTACACGCGCCACAGGACATGCACGCTTCACGCTTCACGCTTCACTCAACACGGTGCCACCGGCACCATAGGAGGTACACGCGCCATAGGACTTGAATGTTTTATGTGTTATGTTGAGATATTGCCCACGCTTCACGCTTCACGCTTCACGCTACACGTGCCGCAGGCACCCTGGGGTACACGCGCTACAGGACATGCACGTTTCACGCAACACGCTTCACGCTTCACGGTGCCGCAGGCACATAGTTCCGCGGACAAAAAATATTTGAAATATCACGAGTGGAGTTTCCACATGATTACTACGGCATAACACGAAGCATCTCTATGGGAAAAATATTTTTCTTCAAAAAAAACTTGCATGAGGGCTTGCATATATTAAATGTTCTCCTTATACTTGCGGCAGAACCAAACCGAGACACGACCAATGACTACAACATTGACCGAAACACTTGCCAAACCGGCTACCGAAACTATGGAAAAGCAGACATCAACGACACGTCAGTACAAGATTCCCAGCAGAGTAGGGGAGCAGACAACGTGCGTACTCTATGCAGCAGTCTGCGGCAGTCATACCGCCTTCTTCTTAACAGATGCGTAAACAAACGTTAACATATCACCAAGTGGTATTTTAACATTTGCCACTGAGGCCTATCATTTGGGCCTCTGACCCCC
>CAYXLA010000157.1:0-4514 GCA_964465765.1 uncultured Bacteroidaceae bacterium
CAGATGTGCCATACCGCTTCTACGCTATGCCTATCAGCTCGATTTCGAATATCAGTGTGGAACCGCCAGGGATGCCGGGCTGCGAGAACTTGCCGTAGCCCATCTCGGCAGGGATATAGACTTCCCACTTGTCGCCAACACACATCTGTTGCATGGCAATTATCCAGCCCTCGATGAGGTCGCACAGACGAATGGCGAGTGGAGCTCCACCCCGACTGCTGTCGAACTGCTTGCCATCAATGGTCTTCCCGGTATAGTGTGCCATCACAATGCTGCGTGCCGAAGGATGAATGCCATCGTTCTTCCCTGCAGACAATACCTTATATAATATACCCTTGGGGAGCACCTTCACTCCCTCTTCCTTGGCTTTCGCCGTGAGCCAATCCTTATTGACCTGTATGTATTCTCGTTTGTTCATCGCTGAATTATAGTTCTCTAATTAGATGTCTGATGGCGGCAACAGGATGATACAATATCATTCTCGGGCCTGCCCAACGCATCACTTTGCTTATTCGCTCCCTCATATCGGGACGATAGCAGTGGACGGGACATTTACGGCAAGTGGTCTTGTTCTCGCCGAACTTGCAATGCGAGAGTCGCAGCTTGGCATACTGCAACAGCTCCGCACATGCAGGGCACAACTCTCTGTTACCTTCCTTCTTACGGCAGTACAGACGTATCATCTGCTCCACGACCTGCTGTTCTTCCTCTATCCTGCTCATCTCAGAGTGTCTGCTTTAGTCTATTCAAGAATAGGTCAGGAGTACAGCTTCCGGCAGATGCTGTTAAGCCAACCCCACCGGATGCGGAACCAACGGCGTGTACCCATCTGTGTTCCACCGAAGCGCAGGACGAACTCACGATAGCCATGCTTGCGGAATGGCAGTCCAACGTCCATGAATTCCAGTTCTTCGTATCCGCGCTCCTTGGCATCGGTCAGTGCTTTCCACACACACAAGATGCCGGGATACTGGCGCAGATAGGTCTTGTTCATCGCACCACTGAACCACACGTATGCCTTATTGGAGCCGGAGTAGAGACACACGCAACCGCCAATGACCTTGCCACGAAACTTGGTGATGAATATCTTGCTATCGCCATCGGCAGACATGCGTTGCACTATCTGGTGGAAGAATTCTGCATTCGGCAGATGGTGTTGCAGCTTATGCCGGTAGTTCTCTTTCAGCATACGGGCAAAGGCACGGACATCGTCTTCGCTCAGAGCTTCGGCTACCTGTGCTCCGTTGCGGAGTCCCTTGCGTAGCTGACGCAGGCGTGACTTGCTCATCACGTCTTCTATGTTCGTCACGGCAGTCAGGTCGTTGCGGACACTCATCCAGTTGACTGCGAAATAGCCGTTATTCTTCAGCTGACCGAAGCCATCGAGTGCACGGTTGAGGTTACGGAACTCCATGACAGCTGCACCAAGGCGATTGACGTAGCGTGTGACCTCAAGCAACATGGCGTTGAATATCTCCGCACGCTGTTCAGGCTGACAGAAGTATTCGCCTGTGCCGAAAGCCATGCCGCGACGTAAGGCAAACAACGGCGATATGCGCCATATCTTCTGCACCACAGCAAGCAGCTTGCCAAGCACCACACCACCATCGGTAGCTACCACAAGCACGGGGTTGAAGCCCGACGTAGAAGCATAGATATGGAAGAGCGTAGTGCTGTGGAACACGTCGGTGCCGGGCAAGTCGGACGGGACATTGCTCCCTCGGTAGTATGATGTCAGCTTCAGTGCCATATAGTCTGCAAGAACTTCACTGCACAAAAATACCAAAAGCAGGCGTACAAACCGACATCCGCACACGTGTTTATGTGCAATGGCACAGATTGCAGCTGCCCTATTCGGGCTCGCCAGACTCCGTGCTGCGGTATTGGGAAGGGGAACATCCCCGGTACTTCTTGAATGTGCGGTTGAAGTATGGTATGTCGGTGAAGCCCGCATGATAGCACACTTCGGATACCGACATGCGTCCTTGCCTCAGCAGTTGACACGCCAGCCCTACCCTATATTCGTTCAGATAGGCAATGAAGGTCTTTCCCGTAGCCTGCTTGAAGAAGGTGCAGAAGGCAGACTTGTTCATCCCTACATGACGGACAACATCGTCGAGGGAGATGTTACGCTGCACGTTGCAGGTCACGAAGATGCGTATCATGTCCAGACGTTCTTCCTTCTTGTCCATCTCTTTATAGTGTCCCACAGTATGTGCTCGGTCTGTCGGAGGCAGTATGGCGAGCAGCCTTATCACCGACGAGAGACGTTCCACATCGTTTTGTCCGCACATCGACTTCAGGATGGCTGCTATGGCTTTCGATTGCTGTCCGTCATACTTCAATGCCTCACGATTCTTCTTCAAGTCAGTGACACACCTCTGCAGCTCAGGGAACGTGCGCGAACAGTTGTCGAGGAAATCGTCGGTGAACAGCAGTGTGATGTTCTCAATCTTGCCGTCGGGCGCAGTGTCATCGCCATCGAAATACCAGCAATGAGGTATCTCTGGCGGTACAATCACCACCTCGCCACTATGGAAAGGTTCTGTGGTGTCGCCAATGAGACGCATGCCGGAGCCGGTAATGATATACGACAGCTCCCATGAAGACTGCCTGTGCAGACCTATCTGCTCTTCGGGATTGAGCCTGACGTGGTCGTACGAAAATGAGTGTCTCTCCTGTGGCATTGCCCTATTTGTTTATATCAACCTGCTTCGTGAGGCGGAATCATCGCCTATGCAAAAATAAGACAATGATTACAGAAGATGAAACAAGCGCACTAATTTGTCACTTGTTACCTTTGTCAGTGAGTAAAAAGCAGACAGCAATGATCAGGATAGACCACACAGCAATGTACGTCAGCGACCTGGAGAACATGAAGGACTTCTTTGTCCGTTTCTTCTCAGCGCAGGCGAATGGAATGTACCACAATCCAAAGACTGGATTGAGGACCTACTTCCTGACCTTTGCCGACGGCTCACGGCTGGAAATCATGAACCGTCCTGAAGTCTGCGTTCAGGAAAAGAGTGCGTTCGCAAGTGGATATGCCCACATAGCTTTCTCCGTAGGCAGCAAGGAAGCAGTCGACAGCCTGACGCGCACATTGGCAGACAATGGCTACACGGTGCTGAGCGGACCACGGACAACAGGCGACGGATATTACGAAAGTTGCATACAAGGACCAGAAGACAACCTCATTGAAATAACCGAATGACATAAACTTAAATCATCATGGACAGAAAAACATTCTTACACGTATCCGGACTGCTTTGTGCGGGTGCATTCATGAACACCGGCTTTGCAGCAGCCAAGAATAGCCGGACAGAAGCAATGGCAGCGATGCCGACAGACGACAACTACGATTTCCCACTTATGGATCTGCACGTCCACCGTTCGCAAAACCTGACGATAGAGGACATTGTTGCCAAATCCAAGGAGCTGAACATGAAGATGGGTGTGATGCAGAACATCGCTCCATGGGGCATTAAGAACGACGAAGAGCTGAAGAAATATATCGACGAAATAAAGCCATACCCTGTCTACATAGGTCTGCAGCCCATGAGTCCAGGATGGTCGAAGAACCTGTCACCCGAACTCATAGCACAGGCAGACTATATTGCCATGGACCCGCAGATAGTGACAAACGGCAACGGCTACGGCGAAACCATTCAGGTGTGGGAATATGCAAGCTACATCGACGACCCGGAAGTGTTCATAAAGCGCAACATGGAGTACTATCTGGAGATTCTCACTGGCGACGAGCCATTGGACATATTCGCCTGCCCACTGTTCCTGCCCAGCTGCATAGAGCGACTGTACGACAAGCTGTGGACGACAGACAGACTGCAGCAGATTATCGATGCTGCCCGTGCCAGAAACATCGCGATAGAGATAAACGACACAATGCATGTGCCGCATGAGGAGTTCATACTGATGGCGAAGAAGGCTGGACTGAAGTTCACATTCGGCTCGGATGGCCGCAACCATACGGTAGGAAGACTCGACTACTGCAAGCGCGTTGCCAAGAAGTGCGGCCTCACCGAGAAGGACTTCTTCGTACCTAAGAGGGACAGGAAGTAATATCCTGCATTGCAGACATCATGCTGTGGTGCCTCGAAGAGGTACATTAAATGGCTAACCCCAGACTAAGGGAACGCAGTGACCGCAGTCTGGAAAATCGGAGTGCGCGGCGCACCCTCGGAGAGGTACACGCGCTAAAGGACATGAGAATCGTCAGGACATTACCCATGGATTATCTACTGAGCCCCGATTGCACGACCAAACGACGGTCAGCAGTCGGGGCTTGTCGTGTCCGCACAATCACATTCAGTTGTGCGCACAATTGTCTCTCGTTGTGCGCACAATTGTCTCCAGTTGTGCGCACAATTGTCTCTCGTTGTGCGCACAATTGTCTCCAGTTGTGCGCACAATTGCATCTCATTGTCCGCACAATCACATTCAGTTGTCCGCACAATCACATTCAGTTGTCCGCACAATCACATTCAGTTGTGATC
>CAYXLA010000158.1:0-4476 GCA_964465765.1 uncultured Bacteroidaceae bacterium
TGACCGCAGTCTGGGGCCTATGTACGCATCCTAACCAGTGCCTCGGAGAGGTACATACATATAGGACTGGATAACCCAACATCCAACACCCAACATCCAACACCTACATCTGGTAGGATTGGAGTGCTCGGTTCTCTGCCGCTTCCATTATCTCACGTTCACCAGGACCTTTGTCGTTGATGCCACAGAGATGCAGCACACCATGTATGATGACGCGATGCAGCTCCTGAGCATAGGGTGTCGAGAGCTGCTGACTGTTCGAGAGCACTGTGTCGAGACTGATGAATATCTCACCATCAAGGCGACGGCCCTCGCAGTAGTCGAAGGTGATGATGTCGGTATAGTAGTCGTGCTGCAGATACTGGCGGTTAACGGATAGGATCTCGTCGTCAGAGCAGAAGTAATAGGTTATCCTGCCCACACGTCTGCCGTAGCTTTCTGCCACGCGGGCAATCCAGTCGCTTACGGCAGTCTGGTCAATGTCGGGCATCGGGACATCTATGGCGTTGAATGTGATAGTCATTATATATATAATATGTATAGGTGAACGTTTCCCTCTCTTATGGCTCTCCTCAATAGAAGAACATGTAGCTGAACAATATTCCGGCAAGGATGCCAGCAAGGTCTGCCATGAGTCCACAGCTGACGGCATTGCGTGTCTTGCTTATCCCCACACTGCCGAAGTAGACAGCGAGTATGTAGAACGTGGTGTCCGAAGCTCCACGCAGCACACAGCTCATACGTCCTACGAGTGTGTCGGCACCATACTGCTGCATGGTGTCTATCATCAGACCGTTGGCAGCACTGCCACTAAGGCTTTTCATCAGTCCGGTAGGCAGAGCCTTCACAAAGCTGGTATCAACACCAAGCATTGCCACAAGATTGCCAATGCCCTCGACCAACAGGTCCAAAGCACCCGAAGCGCGGAACACACCTATGCCCACAAGGAATGCCACGAGATAGGGAATGATGCGCACGGCAGTGGTGAAGCCTTCCTTAGCTCCTTCGATAAAGGCGTCATAGACATTGATCTTCTGCTTCAAGCCCCATAGTATGAAGGCTATGATGATGCTGAAGAGCAGTACGTTGGCAATGAGTGTCGACCATGTGCCCATCGACTCACGGCCGACACTGATGAAGAGCCACATCAGTGCACCAAACATAAGTGCTATGCCAAGGGCAAGAAGCATGATGGGACGACACAACAGGTTGATGCGTTGCGATATGCTGACCACAAGCACGCCGACAGTAGTGCTGACAGCACTGGTCAGCAGTGTAGGTATGAAGATGTCGGTGGGCTGCACTGCTCCCATCTGTGAGCGGTAGAGCATTATGCTGATGGGTATGAGCACCAGTCCGGAGGTGTTGATGACAAGGAACATTATCATCGGGTTGGATGCCGTGTCCTTCTGCTGGTTGAGGTCTTGCAGCTGCTTCATAGCCTTCAGTCCGAGTGGTGTGGCGGCATTGTCCAGCCCAAGCATGTTGGCACTCATATTCATGAAGATGGATCCAAGGGCAGGATGTCCCTTAGGAATGTCTGGGAACAGACGGCACATGACAGGACTCAAGAAGCGCGACAGTGAGCCTATCAGTCCACTGACCTCTCCCACCTTCATCAGTCCAAGCCACAGGGACAGGAGTCCTGTAAGTCCTATGGCTATCTCGAATGCTGAGCGCGAGGAGCTGAATGTGGCATCGATGAGTTGTGTGAAGATGTCGGTATCACCCACCAGCAACAGCTTGGCAAGAGCCACGATGAAGGCCACCACAAAAAAGCCTATCCAGATGTAGTTCAGTATCATGCGTCGTCCACGGCGGGTTGTTTCTTTCTACAAAAGTAGGCATATCTTTCCTCCTCACGATGTTTTTTCATAATTTTGTTTTCAAAATAAGGTGGGTTCAATAATATAGGACCCGCCATAAAGCTATCACTATAGATGACATCAGATTCTTTTGATATACGCGACCACCAACTGACCAGTTCGGAGAAGGAGTTCGAGAATGCGCTTCGTCCGTTGCACTTCGAGGACTTCAACGGACAGGAGAAGGTGGTGGACAATCTGCGTGTGTTCGTCAAGGCGGCACGCATGAGAGGCGAGTCGCTCGACCACGTGCTGCTACATGGACCTCCTGGATTGGGTAAGACAACGCTTAGCAACATCATCGCCAACGAACTTGGCGTAGGTATAAAGATTACCTCAGGACCTGTGCTCGACAAGCCAGGCGACTTGGCAGGCATACTGACCAGTCTGGAGACTAACGACGTACTGTTCATCGACGAGATCCATCGTCTGTCACCCGTAGTGGAGGAGTTCCTCTACTCGGCAATGGAGGACTATCGCATCGACATCATGATCGACAAAGGTCCGTCGGCACGTAGCATACAGCTGGACCTTAACCCGTTCACACTGGTAGGTGCTACGACACGCAGTGGACTGCTGACAGCACCTTTGCGTGCACGCTTCGGCATCAACCTGCACCTGGAATACTACGACGAGGATGTACTTCAACGCATCATAGGTCGCTCGGCACAGATTCTTGGAGTGAGGATTGACGATGATGCAGCCGTAGAGATTGCACGCCGCAGTCGTGGTACGCCACGTATTGCCAATGCCCTACTGCGTCGTGTACGCGACTTTGCACAGGTGAAGGGAACAGGCAACATCGACCTGAAGATTGCACGCTATGCACTGGAGGCACTGAACATCGACAAGTATGGACTCGATGAGATCGACAACAAGATCCTGCTGACTATAATCGACAAGTTCGGTGGAGGACCTGTAGGACTGACTACCATTGCTACTGCTCTTGGCGAAGACCCAGGCACAATAGAAGAGGTCTACGAACCGTTCCTCATTAAGGAAGGATTCGTAAAGCGCACACCACGTGGACGTGAGGTGACCGATTTGGCATTCCGACATCTGGGACGCGTGCGTCGCATCAAGGGTGATGGCAGTAGTCAACGTGACTTGTTCGACGACAGACAATAGCAAGAATAACCATTAAGACACAAGGACTGGAAGACAGAGGAGGACGAAAGAGAGTGGCAAACCTAAAGTCTTTGGCAAAGGATACCGCCATCTACGGTATCAGCAGTATTGTAGGCAGATTCCTGAACTATCTGCTCGTGCCTGTCTACACCATGGCTCTTCCCGCCAGCGGTGGCGGATATGGCGTAGTGACCAACATATATGCATGGGTAGCACTGACGCTTATCATCTTGACGTGTGGCATGGAGACGGGCTTCTTCCGCTTTGCCAACAATGGCAAGGACGATGCTACGAAGGTCTATAGCACATCACTCACGTTCGTAGGAATGCTGTCATTGGCATTTCTCGCCATCGGACTATTGCTGCTACAACCCATAGCCACGCTACTGGGATATGAGGCACACCCGTGGTATGTAGGCATGATGATGGCTGTCGTGGCTATGGATGCCATACAGAGCATACCGTTTGCCTATCTGCGCTTCAAGCGTAAGGCACTGCGCTTTGCCGGACTGAAGCTGTTGTTCATATTCCTCAACATCGCACTGAACCTGACATACTATGTTGCCATGCACGGACAGGATGTCGGCAAGGCATTCCTCATCAACCTCGTATGTACATCAGCCATAATGCTCTGCATGATACCAGAGCTACGGGTGTTCCGTCCAGCATGGGATTCCGACCTGATGCGCCGCATGGTACGCTATTGCATGCCTCTATTGGTATTAGGCATAGCCGGCATACTCAATCAGGTGGCAGACAAGATTATCTTCCCTTATGTCTATCCCGACAAGGCAGAGGGCATCGTGGAGCTTGGCATCTACGGTGCATGTGTTAAGATAGCAATGATCATGGCTATGCTGACGCAGGCATTCCGCTATGCCTATGAGCCGTTTGTGTTCGGCAAGAGCCGCGACAAGGACAACCGTGAGACCTATGCTGCAGCGATGAAGTTCTTCATCATCTTCACGCTGCTTGCCTTCTTGGCTGTGGTGTTCTATCTGGACATCCTGCGCTATATCATCGGTCGTGACTATTGGGCAGGACTGAAGGTGGTGCCCATAGTGATGATGGCAGAGATCTTCATGGGTGTCTATTTCAACCTGTCGTTCTGGTATAAGCTGATTGACCAGACACGCTGGGGAGCCTATTTCTCTCTTATTGGCTGTGCCACGCTGATAGCTATAAACGTCATCTTCATCCCTCGCTATAGCTATATGGCATGTGCATGGGCTGGATTCGGTGGTTATGGTGTGGCAATGGTGCTGAGCTTCATCGTCGGACAGCGCAAGTATCCCATACACTACGACCTCAAAGGCATTGCCATCTATGTGCTCCTTGCTGCCGTCTTGTATGTCGCAAGCGAAGCAGTGCAGATAGATAACATGTGGCTTCGCCTCTGCTTCCGCACCCTACTGCTCCTCCTCTTCGTAGCCTACATCCTAAAGAAGGACCTTCCACTCAGCAAGATCCTGAGACGGAGATA
>CAYXLA010000159.1:0-4371 GCA_964465765.1 uncultured Bacteroidaceae bacterium
CAAAATTAGGCCATATATTTCGGACAGGTACAACAGTAGTAAAGAAAAATCGTAATTTTGCACCTCGTACCAAGATACGACAACATTATATATAATATAGAAAAGATATGTATAGGACACATACTTGTGGAGAGTTGCGCCTGACCGATGCTGGCCGACAGGTGACGCTTGCCGGATGGGTGCAGCGAAGCCGTAAGATGGGCGGAATGACGTTTGTGGACTTGCGCGACCGCTATGGTCTGACGCAGCTGGTGTTTAACGAAGCCGCCGATGCCGCATTGTGCGACGAAGCCAATAAGCTGGGACGTGAATATGTCATACAGGTGACAGGCACTGTCAGCGAACGTTCGAACAAGAACCCCAACCTGCCTACAGGCGACATAGAGATTGCAGTATCTGCTTTGAACGTTCTCAACACCTCGGCAACACCGCCATTCACCATCGAGGACAATACCGACGGTGGCGACGACATACGCATGAAGTACCGTTATCTGGACCTGCGTAGAGGTTGTGTACGCCGCAACCTCGAGTTGCGTCACAAGATGACCATCGAGGTACGCAACTATCTCGACAGCAAAGGCTTCATAGAAGTTGAGACTCCAAACCTCATCGGCTCTACGCCAGAAGGCGCACGCGACTTCGTAGTGCCCTCGCGCATGAACCCTGGACAGTTCTACGCACTGCCGCAAAGCCCTCAGACGCTGAAGCAGTTGCTTATGGTGGCAGGTTTCGACCGTTACTTCCAGATTGCCAAGTGCTTCCGCGACGAAGACCTTCGTGCCGACCGTCAGCCTGAGTTCACACAGATAGACTGCGAGATGAGCTTCGTCAATCAGGACGACATCATCTGTCTGTTCGAAGACATGACCAAGCACCTGTTCAAGACCGTTCGTGGCGTTGACCTTGGTGATGCTCCGTTCCAGCGCATGCCGTGGGCAGATGCAATGAAATACTATGGTAGCGACAAACCTGACTTGCGCTTCGGCATGAAGTTCGTTGAGCTGATGGACATACTGAAAGGCTATGGCTTCTCTGTGTTCGACAATGCCAAGTACATCGGCGGTATCTGTGCCGAGGGTGCAGCATCGTTCACACGCAAGCAGTTGGACGCACTGACCGACTATGTCAAGACGCCGCAGATAGGTGCCAAAGGCATGGTCTATGCACGTGTAGGCGACGACGGCAGCGTGAAGTCAAGCGTAGACAAGTTCTACAGTCAGGACACACTGCAGCAGATGAAGGAAGCCTTCGGTGCAAAGCCAGGTGACCTGATATTGATTCTAAGTGGCGACGATGCCATGAAGACACGCAAGCAGCTGAGCGAACTGCGACTGAAGGTGGCAGACATACTGGGCCTGCGCGACAAGAACAAGTTTGCACTGCTGTGGGTGGTAGACTTCCCGATGTTCGAGTGGAGCGAGGAGGAAGGCCGACTCATGGCTATGCACCATCCGTTCACACACCCCAAGGACGAAGACATTCCTCTGCTCGACAGCAAGCCCGAGGACGTTCGTGCCGATGCTTACGATATGGTATGCAACGGCATTGAGGTGGGCGGTGGCTCAATACGTATCCACGACCCGAAGCTGCAGGCTAAGATGTTCGAGATTCTTGGCTTCACTCCAGAGCGTGCACAGGAGCAGTTTGGCTTCCTCATCAATGCCTTCAAGTATGGTGCACCACCTCATGGTGGACTGGCTTACGGCCTCGACCGTTGGGTAAGTATCTTCGCTGGACTGGATAGCATACGCGACTGCATAGCATTCCCGAAGAACAACAACGGACGCGACGTAATGCTCGACGCACCTTCGGCACTCGACGCAAAGCAGCTCGATGAGTTGCAGATTAAGGTTGATCTGAAGAAGTAGCAGACTTGTCGAGATGGAGCCGCATGAGCACCATGTCATACTTCAGCGGGTCTTCACAGTCCCAGCTGCGGTAGACATCGGTAAGCTCGAGCACAGCGTTCCATGACTCGCGCGATACTGATATAAGTCCCATATGCCGTGCTTGCTGCGCTACATGCGTATCGAGCACGGCATATAAGTTTGCAGGAGTGATGAGCAGCGTGCGCCATAGTCCGATGTCGATGTCATCCTTGCGCACCATCCAGCGCAACAGCATGTTCACACGCTTGCAGGCAGAGTGACGCTTGGGGTTGCCCAAGCCGGCAGGCTCGAACATATTGCACAGCCGCTGCAGCAGGTCGTCTATGCAGTAGACGTTCTCGAAGCGACTGAGGAAGCTCTGCATGGAGAGGTTCTCATGATAGAAATCGTACATGTTGCGACACACCTGCTTGAACTCCCTACCCTTCAGCGTGCGGTGTACCGACAGGTCGTCTGCCAGCATGTCAAACTTCTGCAGACGTATGAACTCAGCAGGATGGTTGCCACAGATGTCAAGCAGTCGGGCAGCATCTTTCAGTATCTGCTCTCTCCTGCCCCATGCTATCATGGCTGTCCACATGGCGGTTATCTCTATGTCAGCCACAGATGCGTCGGCTCGCGACATCATTTGTCTGGGCACCTGCACAGGGTCTTGACTGACGAAGTCTGCTGCGTCGAACGTGCTCCAGTATTCATCCAATGTTTCCTTGTAGTCTGTCATGGCAGCCAAAGGTACAACAATTACACATCCTGCAACATTGGCAGCAGTCAAAAAAACGGATCAGTAGAAATATAGTGTACCACTTCGAGGCACCACAGCAGGACATGAACGTGAAGCGTTAAGCGTGAAGCCTCACCCCAGCCCTCCCCTAAAGGGAAGGGTGACAAAAGTCCGTCCCTTTAGGGAAGAATTTAGGAAAGGCTTCCCCCTTCCCTTCAGGGAAGGGCTGGGGATAGGCTCTTCAGAGGACGTGCAGCCTCGGAGAGGCTGAATTATGCATAACCCCAGTCTAAGCGCAGCGCAGACTGGGGCCTCCAAGCATCCGCCTAATGTGCCTCGAAGAGGTACATACATATAGGACTGGTAATATCACGCAACACGCATCACGCTTCACGCAGCACGGTGCCGCAGGCACACTGGGGTACACGCGCTAAAGGACATGAGAATTGTCCGGACCTTATCCCCATTGATTTTCTACTGAGCCCAAAAAGCTCTACTTTTGTACACCATATGGAAGGGACAAAGGCTTTTGAGGACAAGGTCGGCAGGTTCATCAGGCAGAAAGCACTGATGCAACGGACAGACAAGCTGCTGGTGGCACTGAGCGGAGGCTCTGACTCAGTAGCACTGTTGCTGGTACTACTGCGGCTGGGCTATACCTGTGAGGCCGCACACTGCAACTTCCACCTGCGTGGTGCCGAGTCGTGTAGAGACGAAGAATTCGTGCGCCGACTATGCCAACGACTTGGCATCTGCCTGCACATCATCCATTTCGACACCAACAGCTATGCACGCGAACATCATGTGTCCATAGAGATGGCAGCACGCGAACAGCGCTACGCATGGTTTGACAGCTTGATGAAGACACGCCAAGCACAGCATGTGGCAGTGGCACACCATGAGGACGACAGCGTGGAGACCTTCCTGCTGAACCTGATGCGTGGGACAGGGATAAACGGATTGTGCGGCATACGCTGCCGTAACGGACACACGGTACGTCCGCTGCTGTGTGTCAGCAGACAGGACATAGAGCACTACCTCAACAGCTTGGGACAGGATTGGGTGACCGACAGCACCAACCTCGAGACCGATGCAACGCGCAACAAGATACGTCTGTTGCTGCTGCCGCTGATGACCGACATCAACCCTGCAGTGCGACAGAACATACTGCGCACAGCTGCCAACCTCGATGCCGCCGCTGCTATATATAATAATGGTATAGACGAAGGTCGCAAGCGTACGCTCACTGACGATGGCATCAACATCGGTGCTCTGCTGAAAGAGCCATCGCCCGAAGCACTGCTGTATGAGATGGTAGCCCCACTCGGCTTCAGTGCAACACAGACCACTAACATGCTACACACACTGCACGATGGCCAGTCGGGCAAGGTGTTCACATCAGAGACACATACCATAGTGCGCGACCGCGATAAGCTCGTAATACGTCAACGCGAAGAACAGCCTGCCATAAAACTGCACATGCAGACCATTGACATAGACAAAGGTTTCGTAATTCCCCGCAGTCGCAACACAGCCTGCCTCGATGCCGACAAGCTGAAGCATGAACTCTGCATGCGCACATGGCAGCAGGGAGACTGGTTCGTACCCTTCGGCATGAAGGGACGCAAGCTCATAAGCGACTTCCTTACCGACAGGAAGATGAGCCTTGCCGACAAGCAACGCCAGCAAGTGCTGTGCTGTGGACAGGACATAGTGTGGGTCGTAGGACTGCGACCCGACAACCGCTTCTGCATCAGTCCC
>CAYXLA010000160.1:0-4329 GCA_964465765.1 uncultured Bacteroidaceae bacterium
GAGAGGTTTTGCCATGCAATCGTTCACTACACCATCAAGAGCCATTTCTTTAACCCAATCTTTTTCCACCTGCCAAACATACCAAGCAGCAGACACTTCGTTAGGGTTTGATGATTCCCCCTTATAGTAATTGCAGAAAGCTAATGAGTCTTTTTTATCCATTTTTCCTTTGCGTTCACTATTGTCCAGTAAATTAGCATGAGTCTCTGAAACAATAAGATTTCCAACTTCTCTTGTGTGTTCTTTTATAGTGGAGCGGCAAATAACGGGAGAAAGCTAATCGGGACGAGATGACCGAGATATGGGATTGGTCACAGGGTCGCAATCGGTCCAGTCTTCCCACAACCGTGTTTGCTCTGCCATTTCGTCAAGTCGACTCTTTTCTTCGGGAGAGAGGTTTGCATTGCGTTTGTCACTTTCTTCAAAAATCTTTGCTATTTCATCGTCTGTCATAATGCTCTTGATTTATCATTGCAGCAAAGATAGACAATGGTGCTGTCTTCACAAAAAAACTTTATTGGCACAATCACAACAGGTTACGAAGAATGTTGTATATTCGCAGCAGAATATAGAGACGTGTTACGCTTCGGGCGGCTCGTAAACCTTATTTAATGCGCTTTTGGTTACCTTTCGCCTTAATCGGCACACGAAGGAGATGACGGAAGCGCATTTTCTATCCTGTCCCATATGCGTGTACCTCTTATGGTGCCTGCGGCACCGTGAAGCGTGCTGCGTGAAGCGTGAAACGTTCAACATAAAACACAACACATAACACATTAGTCAGCCTCTCCGAGGCTGCATGTCCTCTCGATAATCTTGACCTATAAGGATGTCCAATCAGGACGTGGTGTCTCGGAGAGACACACTAATTAGAAAGCCCAGTCTAAGCGCAGCGCAGACTGAGGATAGAAGTGATACCATATCCCCGTGCCTCGGAGAGGTACACGCGCCACAGGACACGAATAGATTTCACAGTCCCCTCTAAATATCTACTGATCCAAATGAAGTAGTGGTGCCGGCGGCAACGATTGGGTGTTGAGTGTCGGGTGTTGTGGTGAGATAAATACGCTGAAACTTGAGCCAAACTCATTATTTGATGCGAGTCAAGTTGTGGTTATGCCATAGATTGATACCTTTGCACTGCGGGGTGGACGATGGGTGTCGTCCACCAGGATTTTGTAACCTTAAAGAAGAGATGAGAAGACACATCGTGCTGCTTGTGACAGCACTGCTTTTTCCTGTGCTGGCTGCAGCACAACAGAGTGCAACTATAAAGGGTAGGGTTATGGACTCTACTGCGAACACCGTGGTGGACTATGCCGACGTGTTTGTGACTGACCTCAACGACAATGTGGTGGCAAGCAGCATGGTGAACAACGGCGACTTCGAAGTCACTGGCATTAAGACTATGGAGGTGCTGCTGATGGTCCGCATGATGGGCTATGAGACGTACGTCAGCGACAAGCTGACGCTGCATGGCGGACAGACTCTCGACGTGGGGACCATACGGATGGCTGAGTCGGCAATGGGACTTGACGAGGTGACCGTGGTGGGAGAGAGGAGCCAGATTGTCTACAAGCTGGACCGACAGCGCATAAATGCACAGCAGAGCGTGACGGCATCGGGCGGTACGGCAGTGGATGTGCTTGCCAATACTCCATCGGTACAGGTGGATGCCGACGGCGAACTGACGTTCCGTGGCAGCTCCAACTACCTGGTGTATGTGGACGGAAAGCTGAGTCCGCTGACAGGTACACAGGCTCTGCAGCAGATACCGGCAGGCACCATAGAGAACATTGAGATCATCACCACACCATCGGCACGCTACAAGAGCGAGGGCGATGTGGGCATCATTAACGTGACGACAAAGAACATCAAGGCTAACGGATGGAGCGGACTGGTGAACGTGAGCGGCAGCACGCTTGGCACCAACACCATCGACGCACGACTGAACTATCAGCATGGGCTGCACAACTGGTGGATTGGAGGCACATGGCAGGACATAAGGTCGAAGAGTGACTTCAGGCAGAACAAGACAACCATAGTGGATGACTTCACGACAACATCGTCGTCGGACGGCACACGCTTCCGCACACAGAAGAACATGACGGCACAAGGCGGATGGCAGTTCTCGGACAAGAAACACCACACTGCCTCGCTGGACTTCCAGATAGGAAATACCAAGAACCTGCGCGGTGGCGACATGCTGTATGACGAACACCGCATGCAGGGCAACGATGTGCTGGTGGACAACTCCTTCAACAGCCATGACCGCTACAAGCTGGAGAAGGAACTCTACCAGCTGTCGGGCGACTACACATGGAAGATCAATGACCGCCACAGCCTGAATGCACGCTTCCGCACACGCTTCGACCGCTTCTCGCTGGAGTATACAGAGAGCAACATGTTCGACCACAGCGGCAGCCGCTATGAGGGTACGCGCGGCTACGAGCAGGAACATCATGGCGACCACGACGCAGGACTGACCTATGACTTCGACTACAGCCCGACGGGAAAGCTGGAGGTGGGCTATCAGTACACCTACTACAGCGAGCACGGCAACTACAACATAAAGTACTGGAACCGCGATGCACAGCAGTTTGAGTGGCAGGACGACCTGCATGCGCCGTTCTACTACCGCCGTGAGACACACTCGGGCTATGCACAGCTGAACGACACATGGGGACGCTTCAGCCTGGATGCAGGCGTGCGTGTGGACCGTGTCATCGACCGTCTGGAGATTACGGTGGCAAATGCCAACCGACACATAAAGCGTCTGGAGCTGTATCCCAGTGCCCACCTGAGCTACGACATGCAGGGTGCCGGCACACTGAAGGTGGGCTACTCGCGCCGTACGAACCGTCCGGGAATATGGCAGCTGGAGCCGTACATCACCTACGAAGACTACTACACGAAGAAGATTGGCAACCCCGACATCAACCCCGAGTACATCCACTCCATTGAGCTGGGCTGGAGCAAGCAGTGGGATGGCGGCCACTCTGCCAACGTGACGGGCTACTACCGCAGTCGGGAGGACGTGATAGACAACGTGCGTGTGGCCTATGAGCCTGGCGTGACGCTGGACTCCATAATCAATGCCGGCAACCAGGTGGAGATGGGACTGGAGATGAGCATCGTGGTGAAGCCTGTGCGCTGGTGGACCAGCACACTCAATGGCAGCGTCTACCACTATGACTTCGACAGCCACTTTGCCGGCAGTGCCGACACCGACGGAGTGAGCGGACAGATAGGGTGGGTGAATGCCTTCGCACTGAGCAAAGATGCTCGTCTGCAGATAGACTCGCACGTGGTGGCGCCGGTGAACCTGACGCAAGGCAAGGAGTATGCCTACTGCTACTTCGACGCTGCCTACCGCCACAACCTCGCCAAAGGCAAGCTGACACTGTCGGTCGTGGCGCACGACATTCTGCACACAGCCAAATACCACAACTACCGGTCGACGTCGACATTGCTCTCGGAGACGTGGGTACGACCCAAGTATCCCAACATCGTGGCTTCGCTGTCGTTCAACTTCAATGCCTTTGGCGGAAAGACAACGTCGGTGTCGAGCGGTTCGCTGTTTGAGGGTAAGGACTTCTGACGGTCGAGTGACGGCCGTCACATACACCCATGGTCGATATGGGCGTCAGGCATTCTGGTAGAGGTAGCGCTTGATGGACTTCTTCGGGGTCTTCTCGAACTCCTCGTTGTAGATCTTGACGCGTGCTATCTGGCTGTAGCCTGGCAGATTGGCGTTGAGCTGCTGGCGGTTGTGCTCGATGGCTGCAGCGACACCTTTCTCGTCGAGTCCGTTGGCAAATGCCTCGTCGAAGTCGGGATAGACCAGTGCCACGAGCTTCTCGCCCTGCTGGATGATGATGCTCTCCGACACATACTGCATGTTGTTGAGCTGACCTTCAATCTCCTCGGGATAGATGTTCTGTCCGTTGGTGCCCAGCAGCATGTTCTTGCTGCGTCCACGTATGGTGATGTGTCCGGCACTGTCCATCGTGGCCAAGTCGCCTGTGTGGAGCCATCCATCCTTGTCGATGGTCTGTGCTGTGGCTTCGGGGTTCTTGTAGTAGCCAAGCATGACATTGGTGCCACGGCAGATGATCTCGCCTGCAATGTTGGCAGGGTCGGATGAGTCGATGCATACCTCCATGCGCGGGACTGCTCGTCCGCAGGAGAACATCTTGAATGTGTGCCAGTCCTCGTAGCTGATGATAGGTCCGCACTCCGTCATGCCATAGCCCACGGTGTAGGGGAAGCTGATGGAGTTGAGCAGCCGCTCTATGTCTTTGTTGAGCGGTGCACCGCCAATGATCA
>CAYXLA010000161.1:0-4297 GCA_964465765.1 uncultured Bacteroidaceae bacterium
ACTTCTTTCTTGTATTGCTGCAGGTCCTTCTTGCTTAGGATGGTGGACGGACTTGCTGACGTGATGGGGTCGAACAGACTGGGACCTAAGTATGTCGAACGGCGTGCTCCCGTCATCTCCAGATATCTGTGCACGGTGGAGTAGCTGCGTATGTTCAGATACTTCATTATCTTGCCGACAGGTGTTCCGTTCTCATACAGTTGCTTGCACGTTGCAGGCTTCTCGCGGTTCACCTTGTTGATGCATCCCTTCTGCTTCCCTCGCTTAACGCCCTTGTCGACAGCTTCGGCACGACGTGTGCGGACGATGTCGGTCTTGAACTGTGCCAACGACTGCAGCACACCCGCCATGATGCGACCTTTGGCACCGCGCATATTGATGTCGTCGTCGATCGAGCAGAACGCCACACCACGTTCCCTGAGCTTCAGCAGCAGTCTGATGATGTCCTCCATTGAGCGACCGAGACGTTCCAGACTACATACCATCAGTGTGTCGCGACGCTTCAAGGTCGACAGACAAGCGTCGAGCTGTCGGCGCGGCGAGGCAGCTTTGTCCACTTCCTCGCTGAACACCTTCGTGCATCCCGCCTCCGTGAGACGTGCCGTCTGCGCTTCTATGCCCTCGTGGTCGTACCGGCTGGCTCTGGCATATCCAATCTTCATCTCGTTCCCTGTGTGTTTCTTCAGTATTATGTCGCCTCGAAAAACGACACCCAAAGTTAGACATTCCGCGTCACAAAGCAAAAACATACGGCAAATTATCTGCCAGATACATATATAAACGGTATCTTTGTGCAGTCTAATAAACAAATATTCTAAAAACAGCTATGAAAGAAGGAAACAAAATCGTCGAGGCACTCATCATTGCAGCCTCCATCGTCGTTTTCGGCCTGTGCATGAAAGGTGGAATCGACAACTTCGTCAACAAAGACCGCAAGGTCACGGTGAAAGGACTATCAGAGCGTGAGGTACAGGCCAACACCGTTACATGGCCCATCAGCACCACCGTCCTTGGCAACGACCTGAGCCAGCTCTACAACAATGCCAACAGCACGTCGGAAGTAATCTTGAAGTACCTGACCGACAACGGCATCAGTCGCGATGAGGTGACTATCAATCCCTATACCGTGAACGACCGCAACGCCAACCAGTGGTCGGAGAACAAGTCGAACTACCGCTACGACATCCACGTCAGCATGACGGTTAAGACAGGCAAGGTCGATGCAGTGCGTCAGGCATTCTCAAACTCAGGTGAGCTGGTAGCCAAAGGCATCATCTTCGACGGCAACTGGGTCAACTACGACTACACCGAGTTCCAGGACCTGAAGATCGACATGATGAAGGAAG
Organism: uncultured Bacteroidaceae bacterium; assembly: GCA_964465765.1. Lineage (GTDB taxonomy): Bacteria > Bacteroidota > Bacteroidia > Bacteroidales > Bacteroidaceae > Bacteroides. The sequence continues at coordinate 1,347 of CAYXLA010000161.1, forward strand.
CCATAAAGAATGCCGAGGAAGCTGCACGCCAGTTCTCCGACAACAGCGACAGCCATCTTGGCGGCATCCTGCAGGCAACACAGGGACAGCTCTCCATAGAAGACCGCGACGAGACCACACCTTATATAAAGAAGATTCGCGTGGTCACCACCGTCACCTACGCACTCAACGACTAAGGCTGAAGAGGACGCAGCTGCATGATATTCTACTTCTCCGGTACAGGAAACACACGCTGGGCAGCCACCACTCTTGCCGAGGCAACAGGCGAACGCCTGCTGTCGATAGCCAGTGAGATGGAAGCCCATGGCGGCACTCGCAGCCACGAGCCGTTGGTCTACACGCTGGCAGAAGGCGAACGCATTGGCTTCTGCTTCCCCGCCTACGGATGGATGCCTCCACGCATCGTGCGTGACTTCGTCCGTCGACTGACATTCACTGGCGGCATGGCAGGTCACTATTGCTATTCATTGTGCACCTGCGGCGACGACATAGGTTGCACCATGGATGTGTTCCGCCGTGACCTGCACCGCAAGGGACTGGAGCTGAGCAGCAGCTTCACGCTTGTCATGCCCGAGAGCTATGTCTGCCTGCCGTTCTTCGATACAGACCCGCCGGAGAAGGAGCGGCGCAAGCTGCTTCAGGCAAGTACCGACCTCAACACATTCACTGAGGCTATCCTGTCTCGCCGTTGCGGACTGAGGGCCGGACATCGTGGAGCACTACCCCATGCCAAGACCTATATCGTAGGCACGTTCTTCTATCGCGTGCTCATTACCGACCGTCCCTTCCGTGTCGACAAAAGTCTGTGTGTCCATTGTCGTCGTTGTTCTGGTGTATGTCCAGTCAATAACATCACGTACGACATCCAGTCTGGTCTCCCCGTTTGGGCACGCGACGGACGTTGCACCAACTGCATGGCATGCTATCACGTCTGCCCTCAACACGCCATAAACTATTGGCACACACAGCACAAAGGACAGTACCTCTGTCGCAAGAAAACAATGAAATAAGGTGTTGGATGTTGGGTGTTGAGTGTTGGGTGATTATCCACAGAAGATAGATACATGGGCAAGAAACGACAAGTCCCTGCAATCTTTGTTGGTTGCAGGGACTTGTCGCTTATTTCCCAGTCTTGTTGAGCGTGAAGACGTCTATCAGTCTTCGCTGCTTGTGCGGCGACGGCGTGATGGCTTCTCCTTGACTGTCTCCTTCGGCTCTATTGTTACACCAGCCAATTCAGGGTCGATGAGGATGCGTCCGCAGTACTCGCAGACGATGATCTTCTTGTGCGAACGCACGTCGAGCTGACGCTGTGGCGGTATGTGGTTGAAGCAACCACCGCACGAGTCACGCTGCACATAGACGATGCCCAGACCATTGCGTGAGTTCTTGCGGATACGCTTGAACGACTGCAACAGGCGCGGCTCAATCTTCGTCTCCAGCTCCTTAGCCTTAGCACGCAGTGTCTCCTCCTCCTGCTTTGTCTCCGAGATGATGTCCTCAAGTTCAGCCTTCTTGTCCTGCAGGTCATTCTCGCGCTCTTCGATGTCGCGGTTGGCATTGTCGTAGTCAGCCTGCTTCTGCTGCAGTGCCTCATTGCCTTCGCGAATCTTCTTCTCAGAGAGCTGCACCTCCAGAGTCTGATACTCAATCTCCTTTGTCAGGAGGTCGAACTGACGGTTATTGCTGACGTTGTCCTGCTGCTCCTGATACTTTGCGATAGACGACTTCGACTTCTCGATGTTGTTCTTCTCGGCTGCTACAGACTTCTTCAGGTCGGTTATGTCGGCAGCTATACGCTCCACGCGTGTCTTCAAGCCTTCAATCTCATCTTCCAGGTCCTGCACCTCGAGCGGCAGTTCACCGCGCAGTGTCTTGATCTCGTCGATCTTCGACAGCGTTGTCTGCAACTGGTAGAGGGCTTTCAGACGCTCCTCGACGGTCAGGTCGGCTGCATCTTTCTTCGTTTCTTTTGCCATAACGTTTCTCTTTATTTATATATTGTATGTGTTTTTTATTGTTCTCTTTCTCTGTGTCTATCCACTGTGTCCCATTAGAGATACTTTATTGGGTTCGTCATCACTCCTGTGATTTGCACCGGCAGTGCGGGGAACTCCGACCTTATTATCCGTTCGAATATCTCGGTGGTGTACTGTTCGCTCTCATAATGACCGATGGCTGCAAGCACTATGTCGCCGCTGTGGTCGAGGAACTCGTGATATTTTATCTCACCTGTGACGAAAGCATCGGCACCTGCTGCCACAGCCTCAGGTATGAGGAACGCCCCTGCTCCACCGCACAACGCCACTCGCTTCACGCGATGTCCGTCCGTCGTCTGTGTATGCAGCACGCACCCTACGTGGAACACGTCCTTCACTCTTTGCAGGAAGTCAGCATCCATCATGCCGCCATCCGGCAGTGTGCCTATCACTCCTGCCCCAGCCTCGTCTGAGGTCTGCTGCAGGAAGACGACGCTTTCCAGCCCTAACTTCTCTGCCATCTTGAAGCTCACGCCGCCTGCAGCATTGTCCATATTGGTATGCATAGAGCAGACTGTGATGCCTTGGCTTATTGCCTTCATCACGCAACGCTCCACATTGTTGCGACCGCTAATCTGCTTCAGACCATGGAACAGCAGTGGGTGGTGCGACACGACGAGGTTGAAGCCCAGACTGTGAGCCTCGTCCAGCACGTCTTCGGTGACGTCCAAACACAACAAAGCCCCTGTAACTTCCGCATCTGTCAGTCCAACCTGCAAGCCGGCATTGTCGTAGCCGTCCTGCAGAGGCAGAGGCGCGAATCGTTCAAGGGCGCTGATTACTTCTGCTATCCTCATTCCCGTCTAAGTGGAATTTTGTGCAAAGTTACAAACAAATACTCATTCATCTTCCGTCACCGCCCATTTAATTTGCCTATAAACCTTTGCGCCAAAAGGTACGAACCTTTTGCCC
>CAYXLA010000162.1:0-4266 GCA_964465765.1 uncultured Bacteroidaceae bacterium
CCCAGACTAAGGGAGAGTAGCGACCGCAGTCTGGGGTAAAGGTACACATTCTGTATGTGCCTCGGAGAGGTACACGCGCTAAAGGACATGAGAATCGTACGGACCTTGCCCTATGGTTTTCCTACTGAGCAGTTCATGGACGTACAGCCATAGTTCTGCAGACTGATTCGTAGCTTTGCCGGAAACCAATAAAGGCACTCGGGAGGATGGTCCTGAGTGCCTTTATTATATTAAGGAGTCGTTATCCGACTTTACTTGCGGTAGCTTGCCAGGTCGTTGGCATTGAATTTACTGATGAAGGCACTGTGCTTCTCCACCTCAGCCTCAGCAATGTTGAGATATACCTTTGCCGAATCTGCGAACAGCTCAGGTGCTTTCGACGCATCTGTAACAAGCAATGCCGACATGATGCTGACTGCTGCCATCTCATACAGACGACGTGCCAGGAAGTCATGCAGTTCCTGATCAGCAGCGTCCTTGACGGTGTTGACTGCAGCCTCAAACTTATCTGTCATTGCAGCCACACGACTCATCAGCGGCTTCATATCGTCGTTGACGTCTGCCTGTACCATCTCACACAGTATGCCGAGGTAGGTTCCGTTGGTGACGTAGCGTATTGCAGCAACTACCTGAAGCTGTGTCGTACCCTCATAGATAGAGGTGATGCGTGCGTCGCGATACAGACGCTGGCAAGCATACTCCATCATGAAGCCCGAACCTCCATGCACCTGAATGCAGTCGTAGGTGTTCTGGTTGGCATATTCAGAGTTCATACCCTTGCTCAGCGGAGTGAAGGCATCTGCCAGCTTAGAGTACTTCTTGCTCTCCTGACGCTCTTCGGGTGTCAACTTACGAGTCTCGGCGATGTCATCAAGAGCCTTGTAGATGTCGACGAAGCGTGATGTCTGATACAGCAATGCGCGTCCGGCATCGAGCTTTGCCTTGATTGTGGCAAGCATGTCGTAGACAGCAGGCATCTCGATAATAGCCTTACCGAACTGACGACGTTCCTTGGCATAAGCCAGTGCTTCGTTATAAGCCTTCTGGCTGATACCTGTAGCCTGTGCTCCGATGCCCAAGCGTGCACCGTTCATAAGCGACATCACATACTTTATAAGTCCCAGCTTGCGGTCGCCACACAGCTCTGCCTTGGCATCCTTATAGACCAACTCGCATGTTGGAGAACCGTGAATGCCGAGCTTATTCTCGATGCGGCGCACGGTGACACCGCCATCTCTCTTGTCGTAGAGGAACATGGACAATCCGCGTCCATCCTTGGTACCCTCTTCAGAACGTGCCAGAACGAGATGTATGTCCGAATCGCCATTGGTGATGAAACGCTTCACACCATTCAGTCGCCAGCAGTTGTTAGCCTCATCGAACGTAGCCTTGAGCTGCACACTCTGCAGGTCGGAACCGGCATCAGGCTCTGTCAGGTCCATAGACATAGTCTCACCGGCGCAGACACGCGGGATGTACTTCTGCCTCTGTTCCTCACTGCCGAAAGCGTAAATGGTCTCGATGCAGTCCTGAAGCGACCAAACGTTGTCGAAACCGGCATCGGCTGTCGACACCAATTCGGCTGCCATGGTGTAGGGAGTAATTGGGAAGTTCAAACCACCGTAGCGGCGAGGCATGGTGACACCGTTAAGTCCAGCCTTGGTCATTGCTTCCAAGTTCTGTGCAGTGCCTGCTGCGTATGTCACACGACCATTTGCACAGTGTGCACCTTCGGCATCTACGGCCTCTGCATTGGCATCGATGATCTCTGCAGCTATCTGTCCCACAATCTCCAGTACCTTATCGTAGGAGTCTATGGCATCGGCATAGTCTTGCGGCGCATAGTCGAATTTGTCCTTATCTTCGTATCCGTGCTCCTTAAGGAAGCAGATACGCTCCATCAGTTCGTTCTTGAGATGGAACTGAAGTTCCTTATTTTCTGTATAGAAATTTGCCATGTCTTCCTCTGTTTATTTACTGTGGGCTTTGTAGTACTTGATCATTTTGGGTATCACCTCTTCCACCTTGCCGGTGATGACATAGTCGGCAATGGCGTTTATAGGAGCGTTGGGGTCGCTGTTGATAGAGATGATTATGCTGCTGTCCTGCATACCTGCCAGATGCTGTATCTGTCCGCTGATGCCGCAAGCGATATACAGCTTGGGGCGAACGGTCAGACCCGTCTGACCAATCTGGCGGTCGTGGTCGACAAAGCCGGCATCAATGGCAGCACGACTTGCACCCACCTCGGCATGCAACTCTTTTGCCAGGTCGAACAACATGTCAAAGCCTTCCTTGCTGCCCATGCCATAGCCTCCGGCAACAACGATTGGAGCACTCTTCAAGTGATGCTTTGCCTTCTCGACATGACGATCAATGATCTTCACTACATAGTCGGCATCGCTGACATATTTCGCTACATCATGCTTCACCACCTGTCCTTTATAGTTGGGGTCGAGTATTTCCTTCTTCATCACACCCTCACGCACCGTTGCCATCTGTGGACGATGGTCGGGGTTTACGATAGTTGCCACGATGTTTCCACCGAATGCCGGACGTATCTGATAGAGCAGGTTGGTGTAGGTCTTACCACTCTTATGGTCCTCATAGTCGCCTATCTCCAGCGAGGTGCAGTCTGCAGTCAGACCACTTGTCAGTGTTGATGATACGCGCGGACCTAAGTCGCGACCTATCACAGTTGCACCCATCAGACATACCTGAGGCTTCTCCTCCTTGAACAGATTGGTAAGTATTGCAGCGTGTGGCATAGATGTGTAGGGATACAGACGCTCGTCGTCGAAGACGTGCAGCACATCTACACCGTAAGGCATAGCCTGCTTGTCGATGCCGTCAAGATTATGTCCTGCAGCAATTGCCTCGAGCTGGCATCCCAGTTCATTGGCGAGCTTGCGGCCCTTGGTGAGCAGTTCCAGACTTACGTCTGCCACTGTACGGTCTTCTATCTCTAAGTATACGAATACATTGTTCATAGTGCGTCTTTCCTCCTTATCCTATTGTGTGGTTGTCAAGAAGCTCAATCATAAGGTCCTCGATGTCCTTGTCGCTTCCTGTCATTGTCTTGCTCTCCTTGGCAGAGAATGAGATGTTCTCCACTGCTTTCACCTTTGTGGGTGAGCCGTTAAGTCCGCACTGCTGCAGGTCTGCATTGACATCGGCAGCCGACCATTCGGTAATGTTCAGATAAGGACGCTCGTCATAGAGAGCGGCATAAGGCAGTGTTGCACCGTCTTTTGTCAGTGCAGCTTTCTCCTGTGCACCCAATGCACGTTTGTACTTCTGCACCAGCTTGGCATTGCGCGGACGGCATGGAGCAGCACTTCCATTGACGGTTACTACCAATGGCAGAGGGGCTTCAACGGTCTCCACACCACCATCGATGCGACGCAGGATGGTAGCCTTGCGTGCCTGTTCGTCAATCTTAAGAATCTCCTCGGCGTATGTCACCTGTGGCAATCCCAGCTTCTGTGCCACCTGCGGACCTACCTGTGCGGTATCGCCGTCGATGGCTTGCCTACCGCCGAGTATGATGTCATAGTTACCTATCTTGCGTATTGCCGTGGCTATGGCGTAAGATGTTGCCAGTGTGTCGGCACCTGCAAAGGCACGGTCGGTAAGCACATAGCCTCCGTCGGTACCACGATACAGTCCTTCACGAATAATCTCTGCTGCACGTCCCGGTCCCATAGTCAATATCTCCACTGTTGATCCAGGGAAAGCATCTTTCAGTCTTAATGCCTGTTCAAGGGCATTAAGGTCTTCGGGGTTGAAGATGGCTGGCAGAGCGGCGCGGTTTATAGTGCCGTCGGCTTTCATAGCATCTTTCCCTACGTTGCGCGTATCAGGAACCTGCTTTGCCAATACAACGATTTTCAAACTCATAATTCTATTCGTTTTCTTTATTAATTGTGTTTTCTGTTCTTGAAAAATCCGGCGACAAATTTACTCAAACTGCCGTTACCGACAATGAAAAGCATTGCGTTTCTGCGCACATTGCCTTGGTTTGTGCATATTTTACGCCCTTTGTGAAGTGGTGAAATAGTAGAAATGCAGAAAATCTATAGGGAGAAGTCTGGTCCTATAGCGCGTGTACCTCTCCGAGGCACTGGTTAGGATGCGTACATAGGCCCCAGACTGCGGTCACTGCGTTCCCTTAGTCTGGGGTTACTAACTAGTGTACCTCTTCGAGGCACCACAGCAGGATTGGACATCCGTAGGATATGCAGACTCTGACATGTGCCTCACAGT
>CAYXLA010000163.1:0-4266 GCA_964465765.1 uncultured Bacteroidaceae bacterium
ACCGTTAGACAACTTCTCCATATCCTTCTGAGTCTTCGGCTCAACTGCGATAGCAATCACAGGATCTGGGAAGTCCATCGACTCGAGTACTACAGGTGCATCCTCATCGCACAGTGTATCACCGGTATGGATATCTCTCATGCCGACAACAGCACCTATATCACCTGCAGAGATTACATCGACAGGGTTCTGATGATTTGAGAACATCTGGAACAGACGAGAGATACGCTCCTTCTTTCCAGAACGTGTGTTGTATGCATACGAACCAGCCTCAAGCTTACCTGAATAAACACGTACATATGTCAGACGACCTACATACGGATCGGTAGCAATCTTGAATGCAAGTGCCGATGTGTGCTCGTCTTCAGAAGGACGGCGGTCTTCCTCTTCACCTGTTGTCGGGTTTGTACCAACAATGTTAGGTGTATCCAGAGGAGAAGGCAAGAATGCGCAGACATAGTTCAACAGTGTCTGAACACCCTTATTCTTATATGAAGAACCGAGTGTCATAGGGCAGCACTCCATAGCGCAAGTACCCTTGCGGATAGCACGGATAATCAGATCTTCAGGAATGTCCTTACCTTCAAGATAAAGCTCCATCAGTTCGTCGTCGAAGTTGGCAGCATTCTCAATCATCTTGTCACGCCACTCATTAGCCTCATTGACCAACTCTGCAGGGATATCTTCGATTTCATATTCTGCACCGAGAGACTCGTCATTCCACAGGATGGCCTTCATCTGAATCAGGTCAACGACACCCTTGAAGCTCTCTTCTGCACCGATAGGAATCTGGACAGGGATAGGGTTTGCACCAAGCAAGTCCTTCATCTGCTGTACAGTCTCAAAGAAGTCTGCACCGCTACGGTCCATCTTGTTCACATAGCCCACACGAGGAACATGATATTTGTCAGCCTGACGCCATACGGTCTCCGACTGCGGCTGTACACCGTCAGCAGCAGAATATGTTGCAACGGCACCATCAAGTACACGGAGTGAACGCTCAACCTCTGCTGTGAAGTCAACGTGTCCCGGAGTGTCAATCAGGTTAATCTTATAGATATTGCCGTTCCATTTCCAATGACATGTTGTGGCAGCTGAGGTAATAGTGATACCTCTCTCCTGCTCCTGAACCATCCAGTCCATTGTAGCAGCACCATCATGCACCTCACCAATCTTGTGAGTCAGTCCGGTGTAGTACAGGATACGTTCCGACGTGGTGGTCTTACCGGCATCGATGTGCGCCATGATACCGATATTTCGTGTCAAGTGTAAGTCTTGTTTTGACATTTTATCTTTTACCCTAAAAAGTTACGTTTATCAGAATTTGAAGTGTGCGAATGCTCTGTTAGCCTCAGCCATTCTGTGCATATCTTCCTTACGCTTGTATGCACCACCCTGCTCGTTGTAGGCATCCATGATCTCTGCAGCCAGCTTGTCAGCCATTGACTTGCCGCCACGCTTGCGTGCAAAAGATATCATATTCTTCATTGATATGGACTCCTTACGGTCTGGACGGATTTCAGTAGGAACCTGGAATGTTGCACCACCTATACGGCGTGACTTAACCTCAATCTGCGGAGTAATGTTCTCCAGGGCTTTCTTCCAGATCTCGAGAGCAGAGAGCTCTTCGTTTTGCATCTTGTTCTTGACTGTGTCCAAAGCTCCGTAGAAGATTTCGAAAGAAGTGTTCTTCTTGCCGTCATACATCAGATGGTTGACGAACTTGGAGACTTTCACGTCATTGTAAACCGGATCCGGCAGGATCACATGTTTCTTTGGTTTTGCTTTTCTCATTTTAAAAACTTGGGTTTCGTTTTTGGTTGTTTGCTTCTGTCGTCTTCAACATCCCCACTGGGACATTTACTCAACCTGCATCCAATAAACCAAAACTGGTTAAAAACTCATTTTGTTTATTTCTTTGCTGCTTTAGGACGCTTTGCTCCATACTTAGAGCGACGTTGTGTGCGGCTAGCTACGCCTGCGGTATCAAGAGTACCACGAACGATGTGATAACGTACACCAGGAAGATCCTTTACACGTCCACCACGTACCAACACGATTGAGTGCTCCTGCAAGTTATGACCTTCTCCCGGAATGTAGGAGTTGACCTCCTTACCGTTTGTCAAACGAACACGAGCTACTTTACGCATAGCTGAATTAGGCTTCTTCGGAGTCGTTGTATAGACTCTCACGCAAACGCCACGTCTCTGAGGGCATGAGTCCAGTGCAGGAGACTTGCTCTTGTCTGCCAGAACTGCACGTCCTTTCCTTACTAATTGCTGAATTGTAGGCATTTTAAACTTTAATTTTATATTTGTTTTTAATTTACTTTCCTCACGGGTACATTTTGGGCTGCAAAGATACAAATATCTTTTGGATAATCAACGCAGCATTCCGTTTTCCGGTCGCAAATTAAATACAAAGATATAAAAAAGCTTAAAAGTTTACTTATGCCTGTCCTTGTGGCATCATGATAGATGGTGTCTGACGGTCTTCGTGCATATCAATGGGGCCGAATACCTCCTCATACTTGCGGATGTTATCCTGCAGTGCAGCCAACAGTCGCTTGGCATGCTCAGGCGCCAATATTATACGGCTCTTGACTTCAGGAGCAGGAACTCCGGGCAGCATGCTGACAAAGTCGAGCACGAACTCCGAACTGGAGTGCCCCAGTATTGCCATATTCGAATAGACGCCCGCTGCTATCTCTTCGGACATCTTCACCATCGGTTCTTTTCTGTTTTCTTCTTCTGTCTTCATGGTATTCTTTGTTTTTATGTTTTTCTTCCGTTTATCTTTTCTGCTATTGCTCTTCTGTCATTGTTCGCCAGGTCTGGTTTCTCCCTCGACAAACCGCTCAAGCGACAGCTTGTTGCCGTCGAACACGGCATAGGTGAACTGTGTTATCCAGTCTCCCAGCATCAATATCCGTGCCTGTTCTCCCACCTGCAGGTCCAGCTCAATATGGCGGTGGCCAAAGATGAAGTAGTTTATGTCAGGGTGTGTCTTTAGGTAGTCCTTGCTGTAGCGGACCAGATATTCCTTGTCCTCACCCATATAAGGAGGCTCCTTACCATCCCTGCGTTTCAATCGACTGTGCTTTGCCCATGCAAGTCCCAGCGCCATAGCCCATCTGGGATGTATGGCAGAGAACAGGACCTGTAGCACTCTGTTATGGAAGATACCGCGCAACACACAGAACATACGGTCAGGGTCACCCAGCCCATCGCCGTGAGCCAGATAGAACTCTTTGCCATAGATCTCCGTGGTCAGCGGACGACGGTGCAGAATCATGCCGCACTCTTTCTCGAAGTAGTCCTTGCACCAAATGTCATGGTTGCCTGTGAAGAAATGTACCTCGACGCCACGGTCGGTCAGTTCCGATATCTTGCCAAGCAGACGTGTATATCCCTTAGGCACTACATAGCGGTACTCATACCAGAAGTCGAAGATGTCACCAAGCAGATACACGGCGCCAGCCACATCCTTGATTTGGTCAAGGAAGTTCACCAGTCTGCGCTCCTGTGTGCGGCCATGCTCTATAGCCAGCGAACCCAGATGCGCGTCCGACAGAAAGAACACCTTCTTAGTCATGCTGCACTCTCCTCTGTTATCCTTGTTTCACATGAAGCCCAGCTCCAGCTTGGCCTCATCATTCATCATGTCCTTATTCCATTCCGGTTCGAAGACGACATTCACCGTTGTGGAGCGAACGCCCTTCACAGTGCCCACCTTCTGACGTATGTCCTCAGCTATGAAGTCACCTGCCGGACAGCTTGGTGCTGTCAGTGTCATGTCGATGGTCACGTCGTAGTCATCGCTGACATCAATCTTATATATCAGTCCCAAGTCGTACACATTCACCGGTATCTCCGGATCATAGACGGTCTTGAGCATCTCCACTATCTTCTCTTCAGTCTCGTATTTAGTCATCTTGATTCGCTTTCCGGCAAAAGTAGTGATTTTACGTCTCGTCCACCTATCAATGACGATGAAAAAGCGGTTATATTTGAAAGAGGCAAGTCTTATATAAGAAAGTGCCATCGCAAACGTTATCTATGGCCATTTCATATATAAGACTTTTTTAAGGCAGAAAACTGCCGCAAAAAAGTTAGTAGCACTTACTTGGCAAAGTAAGATATACTTCGATGGCAAAGTAAGTACTACTAACTCGGTCAAGTAAGTGCTACTGGCTTCAACTGAGCATATTGTCCTTTGCGCCAAAAGGTATATACCCTTGGGCCAAAAGGTTCGTACGTCTTGGCC
>CAYXLA010000164.1:0-4230 GCA_964465765.1 uncultured Bacteroidaceae bacterium
TCGGCATCACGGATAGGGCTAATTTGCAACTTTAAGTTTTAGCGGACAGCAATAAAATAAAAACGAAGCTCCGGTCCTGCAAAGGGTCGGAGCTTTGTGCATGTTTATGGGGCTTATAGCAGTGGAGCGCTACTGGACATGATGGCACGTATGGCCTGTTCGGTGCCGCTGAACGGACCATAGCCTTGCAGCTTGATGGTGCACATGGCGGCAGCGAAGCGTCCTGCCTCGTCGTAGTCGGCACCACGGCCGCGCATGTAGAGATAGCCTGCCATATAGGTGTCGCCACAACCTGTGGCATCGACAATACGCATTGTGGGATAAGCTGGAATGTCGTGGAACTGTCCGCGGGTGTAGATGAGCGAACCTTTGTCGCCCAATGTCAGCAGCACTTCACGTACACCCCAGTCTGCCAGCATCAATGCTGCTTCATGAGGATCATCAGCACCGGTGATGACCTCCATCTCCTGTTCGTTGGCCTTGAGCGTGTGGATGTATTTCAGTGCCTCGTGCTTCTCGTTCCAGTCGATGTGGCAGACCTCCTGTCCACGCACTTCGCGCAAGAAGCCTTGCACGTCTGCACACAGCAGTGAGCGCGATGACAGGTGGCGTATGACGTCAAGCGGGAAGTCATCATGGAGCAGACTGCCGAGATGCACCACGTCGGCATCGATGGCGGAGAGACCTTCGACGGTGAACGGGTCGGGCAGGGCTGTGACGCGCTGACGGCGGTCGTTCATGTTGTCGCCGTAGATGTTCTCGAAGCACACAGACTGTCGTGTGGGCAGGCTGAGCACGTCTATTCCCTTGCTCCGCATGTCGTCGACCACAGGCAACTGTGCTTCCTCTACCGCCGTGACCAGCTGAAAACCGTCGGCAGAAAGATGACGTATGGCTTCAGCGAAATAGTATGCTGTACCACCAGGCATATCAACAGCCTTCTGTGGCGTGATGACACGGTCCTTGGTGATATATCCTATGCAGCAGAGCTTGTGTTCCGACATTGCTTTAGGGGAGAATGAATGTGTGTGCGTGTTCACTCCTTTGTGCCCGTGACGGCTTTTGGAGTCCAATTATTGAAGAAACGCAGCACTTTCTCCTTGTCATATCCTTGTCCTTCCTCTAGGTAGCTGGAGTCCTGTATGTGGAGAACCTTGCCTGTGGCATCGAGCACCACAAATACAGGGAAGCCGAAGCGTTCGGGACTGCCGAGGCGCTTCAGTGTGTTCTTCAGTACCTCTGCGCGTGATGGATCACTGTTGCCGCCGCCACGACGAGGGTAGTTGGTGTGTATGTAGACGAAGTTCTGGCTGATGACTGAAGCTATGTCGGCATCGTCGGTGATGAACTTGGCGAACCGCAGGCACCACGGACACCAGTTGCCGCCAACCTGACTAATCACATATTTGCCTTCGGAAGAAGCCTTGGACAGAGCCTGGTCGAGCTGCTCCATCTGATTGATGTTCTCGTCGTAGACCTTGGCTGCCGGTGTTGTTGCGCTCTGCTGTGCGCTGGCACTTGTCATGGCTGCGACCATGAACAACAGGCTCATTAGGATTGTTCTAATCATATCGGGTCTTTCTCCTTTTGTTACGTTTACTCCTTATTATATATATAAGTCGGCGCAAAGCTAAAGAAAATTCATGAACAGAGCGGCGAAGCGCGGCAAAAATAACAAGACGCTGCATGTGTGCCTGCGGCACGGTGCAAAACATAACATACATAGCATAACACATTACACATTATAGGTGTCCGATAAACATCCAGCTGGGCTTATAACGTTTAATAATACAAGTATACTTGTTAATTTGCACGTCTGCTTAGTTATTTTTATAATCGTGCAAGGGTAGGGGTTTACTTTTATAACGTTACCTTGACAACGACATGTGTAAGGGTGTTTACAATTGGAATAGCAGGTCTGTAAACGGCATTCGGAACTGATAACAAACGCATGCAATGACCTAAATTATCAAATATCAAACACATGGAGATTTTATCTAAACTGATTATTTAATGCCATAGTGCGGCATCCAAGGTTACTAACTGCACAGCGGCGGTGGTGTTGTATCATATCCATGAACAACGTTCTGCTTTTCAGCTAACTACGTCACGCTGGCTAAAGTTATTTCTATATCGATTAGGAGGTTGGCTGTCGCTGGCTGCAGCGATTGACGGTTGTTAAGCTTGCGTACAGGTTTACTTTTGTATCTTGACATATATTCTTGTTAATTTTGCCAAATGAAAAATTGTTTTTATGTTTGTACGCAAGTTTTACCAACGTAAAGACAAGTGCGATATGACCCTAATAGACAGATTCAAGATGCTGATGGACCGAGAGCAGCTGACGGCTGGAGCATTTGCCGACAAGATCGGTGTCTCGGGTGCTACCATTTCACACATTCTGAGCGGTAGGAACAAGTATCCCAGTGCCGAAGTCATGCTGAAGCTGGCAGACAGCTATCAGGGACTCAACCTGAACTGGCTGCTCACCGGACAAGGCGACCCGGGCATCGACATTGGCAGCGGCAGTCTGTTGTCAGACACGTCTGCATCCTATGGCACTTCTGGTGCGTCAATGTCTGCAGCTCAACTCGACGAGAATGCCACGGATTCCGCCAACGATACGAATGCGCAGAAATATCGCAAGGATTTCGCGTTATCGCCAGCCGCAACAGAGAAGGTGGTGAAGCGCAAGATACGCGAAATTCGGGTGTTTTACGACGACAATACCTACGAGACGTTCTCTCCCTCATGAAAAAAGTCTACCTTAGCACGGATTTTCATAAAAGGAATATAGTTCAGAATAGAATATAGAGCGAAGGCCATGAAGCAGATCATAACCCATTTCACCGACGACGACCTCTACAAGTTCACGATGTGTTGTGCGGTGATTGACAATTTTCCCCGTGCACAAGTGAAATACACGTTCGTCGACCGCAACAACACGGTCTACCCGCCAGGGTTCGACAGCCTGTTGCGCGAACAGATACTGATGATGGAGAATGTCGTAATCACCGACGAGGAAATCAGCTTCATGAAGGACCGCTGCTACTACATCCCGCACTGGTTCTACTCATACCTGAAGGGCTTCCGCTTCAACCACGAATGGGTGGACGTGCATCAAGACGAAGAGGGACATCTGCACATCGAGTTCGAAGGCTGCTGGGCAGACACCATACTCCTCGAGGTGAAAATACTTGCCACCATCTCCGAACTCTACTATATAGTCACTGGACAAGCTGCCAGCTTCGACTACGAAGCCTACTACCATAAGACACAACACAAAGCCCAACGGTTGCTCGATGCCGGATGTGTGTTCAGTGACTTCGGCACACGCCGTCGCGCTTCGTTCGAGGCTGAAGACACGGTCGTACGCAGCATGAAGGACTGCTACGGCTCGCGTCAATGGCCGGGCAAGTTCGTCGGTACCAGCAACGTCTACCTGGCGATGAAGCACAATCTGGTGCCCGTAGGCACAATGGCACACGAGTTCGTGTGTGCCATCGGCGGAATGTTCGGACCTCAGATGGCAAACCATCTGGCTATGAACGCTTGGCGCAACACGTTCCGTGGAGCCCTGGGCACATATCTCTACGACAGTTTCGGCTGGCACATCTTCAGCCTGAACTTCTCCGAAGACTTCGCCAATCTATTCAAGGGATTGCGCATCGACAGCGGTGACAACTACGAGGAGTTGCGTAAGATTGTGGCGAAATACCGCTCGTTCGGTATCGACCCACGCAGCAAACAGGTGGTGTTCAGCAATGCGCTCGACACAGACCGTGCCATCGAAATTCAGCAGTATGCCAAGGACTTATGTCAGCCTTCGTTCGGCATCGGCACGCACTTCACCAACGATTTCGACGGCATAGAACCGATGAACATCGTCATAAAGCTCGTGGCGGCAAAGATCACCGAATCGTGGGACTTCTACAACGACACGTGCAAAATTAGCGAAGATGACGGCAAGCACACAGGCAAACCCGAAGTCATCCGCCGCTTCATGGATGCAATCAACTACAAATAAACGCGTTGAACGTGATGCGTGTTGCGTTTTACGTGAAACGTGGTATGTGAAACGTGGTATGTAATACGTGGAATGTGTTACGTGTTATGTGATGCGTGTTGCGTTTTACGTGAAACGTGCTATGTGTTATGTTTTGCGATTTACGTGATACGTTGTTTTGCATGACGCATTGAACCTAACTCTATCATCAGACAGAACCGACC
>CAYXLA010000165.1:0-4197 GCA_964465765.1 uncultured Bacteroidaceae bacterium
GACACAATTATGCATAACCCCAGACTAAGGGAGAGTAGCGACCGCAGTCTGGGGCCCATATAAGTACCCCACATGTGCCTCGGAGAGGTACATACATATAGGATATGTGGAATGCGTTATGGGAGACATTGGGCACACCTAACACCCTTCACTCAACACCCTTCACCGATGCCACAGGCATCTCCCGTAGCCAGCAAAAAAGGACATTAATGTCCCTAAAAGTTGCCGCTTACCCATCTGGATTTGTGCCTATATAGGTATCGTGCAAAAGGTATATACGTTTCGGGCAAAAGGTTCGTACATCTTGGCCAAAAGGTTCGTACGTCTTGACCAAAAGGTTCGTACGTCTTGGCCAACACATAACACATAACACATCTCATAGCCCTGTAGCGCGTGTACCCCAGTGTGCCTGCGGCACCGTGCTGCGTGAAGTGTGCTGCGTGAAGTGTTACATGGTCCTGTAGCGCGTGTACCTCTCCGAGGCACACGCGCTACAGGATATGACTCTTCCCCCACCTTTTTCTACTGAGCCGACATATGGCCTCGGATATTACCTCCCCTCTAGAAAGCAATGTGGGAGCAAAGCCAATCATGGCTTGTGCTCCCACACTAATATTTGTTCTATACGGATAAACCGGCTTCATGCGTCGTCGGTATGCGACGGTGCATGACTGCGTGATTTACCAAACGTAGTCCTGTGCCAGCAAGAACTGTGCGCTCTTCTCAACACCCTCGAACTGTGTACGTCCCTTCGAGTCGCTCTCAAGCTCTACGAAGAAGTGCTGGATGCCACAGTTCTTTGCTGTTGTGAAGATGTTCTGCCAGTTCATCATGCCGCTGTCGCCGATGATCCAACGATCCTTGATGTGCAGCAGTCTGATACGATCCTTGTGGTCGGAAATCCACTCGCACGGATCCTGGTCGCCAATCATTGCCCAATATACATCGAGCTGGAACACTACCAATGCAGGATCGGTGTTGTCCATATACAGCTGCTCGTACATTGTACCCGGCTGGTTGCGACGCATCATGCCGTTGATCATCTCCTCGGTCGGCTCGCGGTTGAAGCGTGTCTTGATCATGTTTGCAATCTCGTCGTGCTTTGCCTTTGTCTCCTCAGGAGTAGCAATCTTAGAGAACTCGTTGTTGTGGTTGTGATAACCGAACTGTATGCCGGCTTCCTTGCAGATCTTACCAGCCAAGTTGAAGCGGTCGCAAGCCTGCTTAACCTCATCTACTGTAGAGCACTGAGGCATGCTCGGGTCAACGATGTAGGTGCAGCCCAGTGTCACGTGGTCTTCTACAGTCTTCTTCCACTGCTCTGTGAACTCAGCTTCAGGAGTCTTGTACTGAGAAGGAGTGCCAAGGTGAGCTGACAGGATGTTCAGACCATTGTCGTCGCACAGCTTCTTGTAGTCTGCAGGGAGATAGCCCTCGTCGCCGTCGCCGTAGCCAGCGTGGATGCGACCATTGTTGTAGCCAGCAAGCTCGAGGTCGGTATAGCCAAACGACTTTACCTTTGCCAGACCACCAGGAACGTCGGCTGCCAACTCCTGACCCAATGAGTAGGTCTGAAGGCCGAGATACTCTTTCTTTGCAGGAGCTGCTGCTGCACCTTCTGCGTTACTGCCGTTGCTGCCACAAGATGTGAGCGACGGAAGGCTGATGCTACCCAATGCCAGGGCAGAAGCCTTAAGGAAATTTCTTCTTGAAATCATTTTAGTGTGTATTTAGATAAATGTATTAGATGTTTTTGCTTTAAACACTTACTGAACGTCAAAATTATGCCTATCCCGCGAGATATGCAAACATTTGGTCTTTTATTTTTTTCGACTGCCTTCTATCCGTCGAAGAAATTTGCCCGTTCGTCGAATATATGCAACATTCAACGCTACATATTGCCGACTTTTGTGGTCGGAAACAGTCGCACTGCGACAGTGACAGCATGAACCTTTTACTTTTTAAACTACATAATGATATGAAGAAGCTTTTGTTTTTACTGACATGCCTGGTCGCCATGACCTTTGGCATGACAAGCAACGCCGCAGCACAGGACGTGCAGAAGAGTCCGTTCCTCGGTACATGGTCGATGGAGCTCGATACTCCTGTGGGCCTGACACCTATGAACGTAACGTTCAGTGTGAAGGACGGAAAGATTGAGGGCGTCTGCACCAGCGAAGATGTTGAAGGCAGCATCGAGCTGTACGACGTAGTATGGGACGGCAAGAAGCACATTGACTTCGGCATGTTCTCGCAGGGCTATGACGTGCCTTTCACCGTTGACCTTCAGGACGACGGTACTCTCAAGGGTACAGCCATGAACGGCATGCTCTACGTCACAGGCAAGAAGAAAGAAGCTGCAGACGCTGCAAAGTAACGGCACAGCAAGCGTTTGTCTTCGGCTCAAGCATCCTCGCTGAATGAGGCGGGATGCTTGGGCCGTTTTGTTTTACAACGTCGACCGGAGTATGGCGTTCGACTTTTTGCTGTACCTTTACCGCCACAACGACAAGACGCAGCAGACCATGGAACCAAACAATGAAGAATGCAGGCACGACCTGATGGTGGGGAAGAAGATACTCTACGTACACGGATTCGGATCATCGGGAGCTTCAGGCTCGGCACGTGGACTGCGCATGCTGCTGCCCGAAGCTGAGGTCATTGCTCCCGACCTGCCTGTACGCCCTGCCGAAGCAATGAGTCTGCTTCGCAGCATCTGCGACGACAAGAAGCCCGACCTGATAGTGGGCACGTCGATGGGAGGTATGTATGCAGAGATGCTCTATGGCACCGACCGCATCCTCATAAATCCGGCTTTCCGCATTGCGGACACCATGGTCAGTCACAACATGATGGGCCGTCAGGAGTTCCACAATCCACGCAAGGACGGTCAGACAGCCTTTCTTGTGAACAAACAACTCATTGCCGAGTTTCAGGAGACATCAAGTCACTGCTTCGCCCAAGCCGCAGACGGAGACGAGCAACAGCACGTCTACGGACTCTTCGGAACGCACGACGAACTGGTCGACACCATAGGTCTGTTCTCACAACACTATGCCCATGCCATACGCTTCGACGGCGGACACTACCTGAACGACCACACTCTGGTGCATGCAGTGATGCCCGTCATACAGTGGGTTGACGACCGTCAGCAGGGACGCGAGCGTCCTGTGCTCTACATCAGTATCGACGACACTCTTGCCGACTGCCGCGACGGATGGCAACGCAATGTGTCTCCACACGGTGCGGCAGTGAAGGCGTTCCACACACTTGCCAAGACCTACGACGTGTATGTACTTGCCAGTGCACCATACAATGAGCCCGAGGTGTGGGCAGAGAAGGCAGCATGGACAGAGCAGTGGCTCGGCGTGCCTGCCTACGACCGCCTCATCATGTCGTCACACAAGAACCTTAGCTATGGCGACTACCTCATCGATGCCCACAGCGGCTGTGGAGTCGACTCATTCATGGGCACACTGATTCCTTTCGGTGAAGACCCCTACAAGACGTGGGACGACGTGCTCGAGTTCTTCTCACGCCTCGGAGGACAGTAAAGAACATACACCTTAGGCAGCCTCAACAACTGCACACCACACACACCACTGCACGCCCATTCGCCTTGAAGCTTCTGTTTTTCCCTTTCATTGGCGAAGGGGGAAGTACGTCGTGCAGAAGCCCCACCTTTGCACCTGTAAAAGGCGACAAATGCAAACTTCATGATGTGGAAATTCACATTCAAGGAACCATTCCAGCGGGAATAGAAGAGATTGATTTAAGGTGGGTTCTATAAATTGGCTTTGTCAGATTGCGAGGCTATTTTCGAGGACAATTTGTCTGAGAGCAAAGGAGTATAGCGGGCTATACGACTGAACGAACAGACGAATTGAACCGAAAAGAGACCGCAAGATGACAAAACGAAACTCACGTTTATTGTTTATTAGTTACGGTGGGAATTTTTAGAGCCCACCTTAAGTATTAACTGCAAGACAGTTGTAATAACGCACACTTAGACTTTTTTAGATCCAAGTTTTTAAGTTTATAGGTGTAACAACGGATTTTTGCTACGGGCGGTCTCTGCGTGATGCAGCGGCCGTCTTTTTTTATCCGCTACTGCTCACTATCTTTGCGGTGCGGAAGGACAGACGGATCAGTAGAAATATTGTGGGGACAATGAAATCTGTTCATATCCTGTGGCGC
>CAYXLA010000166.1:0-4118 GCA_964465765.1 uncultured Bacteroidaceae bacterium
AAGGAAAATCATTTATCTTTGCGGTGTGACATATTCAGCAAGAGACGTGGAGTGAGACGCTTATGAAGAAAAGAGGCACACTGATAGTCGTAGACGACAACAAGAACATACTGACATCGCTGCAGTATCTGCTCGATGCATACTTCGACAACGTCGTAACGTTGGGCTCGCCAGTCACCCTACCCACATCCATCAGGCAATACCGACCGGAGGTAGTGCTGCTCGACATGAACTTCTCGTCCGGCCAGAACCTCGGTAACGAGGGACTGTACTGGCTGCGCGAGATTAAGCGCATGAGTCCGAACACACAGGTGGTGCTCTTCACGGCGTATGCCGACATCGACCTGGCAGTGCGCGGACTGAAGGACGGAGCTACCGACTTCGTGGTGAAGCCATGGGACAACACCAAGCTGGTGCGCACGCTGCTCGATGCGTCGGACAAGGCATTGGCGGCATCGGGAGCAAAGACGTCACGTGGAGCCACACAGCCCGAAGGCGAGAGTCAGGAGATGTACTGGGGCACGTCGGCAGCCATGCTGGCTCTGAAGCTGACGGTGGAGAAGGTCAGCACGACAGATGCCACGGTGCTCATAACAGGCGAGAACGGCACGGGCAAGGATATGCTGGCACACGAGATTCACCGCCTGAGTCCGCGCTGCAACGGACCGTTTGTGGCGGTGGACATGGGTGCAATAACGGAGACACTGTTCGAAAGCGAACTGTTTGGACACGTCAAGGGCTCGTTCACCGATGCTGTTGCCGACCGCGTGGGACGCTTCGAGGCTGCCAGTGGTGGCACTCTGTTTCTCGATGAGATTGCCAACCTGCCACTGCACATGCAGCCAAAGCTGCTGACGGCAATACAGAAACGCAGCTTCGTGAAGGTGGGTAGCAATACGCCACAGCCCACCAACATCCGCCTCGTCTGTGCCACAAACCAGGACCTTAACCGCATGGTAGCTGAAGGTACGTTCCGCGAAGACCTGCTCTATCGCATCAACACCATACACCTGCACCTGCCACCATTGCGCGAACGCACGGCAGACATCGTGCCGCTGGCAACGATGTTCATGAAGAAATATTCCACACAATACGGACGCAGCCTCGAGACCTTGAGCCCGGAGACAGCTGCCAAGCTCAGGCAACACCCCTGGCACGGCAACATACGCGAGCTGCAGCACGTCATGGAGAAGGCTGTGATACTGTCGGACGGCACCGAGCTGCAGCCCGATGCCGTGGAGCTGAACGCCGTGGTAAAGTCTCCCGACGCACCGGAGATGAATGAGGCGACGCAGACACTGGAGCAGATGGAGGAAGACATGGTGCGACGTGCCATCAGTCAGTGCGACGGCAACCTGTCGGCAGCAGCTCACAAGCTGGGCGTCTCGCGACAGACTCTCTACAACAAGATGAAGCGCTATGGCATTTAGCAGACTGCTACACTCGGCTTTCTTCCGCATGGCAGTGCTGGTTGCGGGAGCATCGCTGCTGACGTATGCCGCCATCCGCAGCAACACAGCCGCTGCCTTGGTGGGCGGAGTGCTCATCGTGGCATTCGCCGTGATACAGATAAAGTCGGTCAGGGATATGAAGGAGCGGTGCGGACTGCTCGTGGAAGCGATAAGGAACAATGACTTCACGTTCCGTCTGCCGACTGACTACCTGAGCTATAATGAGCGTGTGCTGCAGGAGACGCTGAACAGCTTCGGGCAACTGATGGGCGAACAGAAGGTGAACCGCGAACAGAGCGAACACTTCTACGGACAAATCCTTGCAAACGTGACGACTGGCATCGTGGTACTCGACAGCGAAGGACGCATCGTGCAGACCAATGCCGCAGCAGCACGACTGTTCGACATCCCCGTACTGAGCACACTGCAGCAGTTGCAGAAGTACGATGCCAAGCTGCCCGAGGCTATGCGCAACCTGTCGGGAGGCGAACATCTGCTGGTCGACATCACCACCACACGAGGACATGCACGACTGTCGATGACGGCTGTCAGTGCTGTGCTCAACGACAGCATGCAGCGCATCATTGCCATCAACGATATACGCGCCGAGATGGATGAGAAGGAGGTCGACACATGGGTGAAGCTGACTCGCGTGCTGACACACGAGATTATGAACTCCGTGGCACCTATAGTGTCGATAAGCGACACGTTCATGCACCGCGACGATGTGCTGGGCACACCATTATATAAAGGTATACAGGCAATACACGACACCTCGGAAGGACTGGTGAACTTCGTCGACAGCTACCGCAAGTTCTCGTCGCTGCAGAAGCCGCAGCCTGCAACATTCGAGCTGTTGCCACTGCTTCATCAGGTGGCAGAGATTATGCAGCTGCCGCCGAACGTGAAGCTGCAGTTCGACATTGAGCCTAAAGACACCATGCTGTTTGCCGATAAGGGACTGATACGTCAGGTGCTCATCAACCTGCTGAAGAATGCCGTGGAAGCCATCGGCAGCGTCGAAGGCGGACGCATCATGCTACGCAGCTACATCGCCACAAACGAACATGTGTTCCTGAGCATCTGCAACAACGGACCGTCGATAGCACGCGACGAGGCAGAACAGATCTTCATCCCGTTCTACACAACAAAGAAGAGCGGCAACGGCATAGGACTGTCGCTGTCGCGCCAGATAATGAAGCTCACTGGTGGAAGCATCACGCTGCTTCCTGCCGGCTCCGGTGGATGGAACACCACATTCGTGCTGGAATTCGCGTGATAAGCGCCAAAGGCGCTGATGTTGGATGTTGGATGATGGGTGTTGGGTGGGTGCACCCGAACCATATATCATTCAACACCCAACACTCAACACCCAACACCTGCTTTATCGCATACGGTCAATCTCGCCGAACTCTTTACCCATTTTGAGGTTATAGTAGACGCTGTAGAGGCCATCGAGCCACAGGTCTTTGCTGTCGGGCTTCAGCTCGCGTGCCTTCTCGTAGTTCTGTCGTGCCTTCTGGTAATAGCCAGTTATGACGTTCTGCTCCTCGGCATAGCGAGTGCTGTTGATGTCGTTAGTGGCACGGTCGGCATAGTCTTGCGCCATGATGCGGTAGATTAGTCCGGTGTTGGAGTAGGCTTCAGCATATCGCGGATTGAGGTCGATTGCCTTGGCATACTGCCGCAGTGCACCGTCGTAGTCGCGCAGTCCGAACAGCAGGTATCCCTTGATGTAGTAGTAGGTGTAGTTGCTGCCGTCGCGCACCAGCATGCTGTCGGTCAGTGCGATGGCGCTATTGTAGTCGCGCAGTGAGGTGTAGTAGTCGGTCAGTGCAGTGAACAGTGTCTCATTGTCGGGATAGCGCCTGAAGGCTTCGGTCAGTACTACGCGCACGGAGTCGGTCTGCCCCAACTCCTTGTATGCTTGCGAGCAATAGAGTGCTGCCAGTGCACCATGACTGGCGTCGCGACGTGCTCCCTTGTTGTAGTATTCGGCTACAGCATGGTAGTTATCGGTCTTCATGGCTGCGAGGCAGGCGTAGTAGGCAGTGCGGTTAACTTCTGTCGAGTCTGCCGCTGTCATCTTGTTGCGGCTCATCAGCGGACTCTGTGCCAGGTCGACGTAGGTACCGAAGAAGTCCAAAGCACGCACAGCATTGGCACGGTCGGCATCAGACTTGTTGTAGAAATAGATTCCTCCGTTCAGCAAGTTGGCTCGTGCCGTTGTAGCAGCCTGCGCATTGCCCTTGCGGAACTTGTTGCGCACGCGTCCTTTGCTGTCGGGCAGCTCTGCCAGAGAGTCGCATCGCATGAAGTCACGGCACATCTCCAGCGTGCTGTTGTAGATTATGAGCGTGTCGTAGGCCTTTCCAAGATAGGCTTTCTTGTGCTGTTCCTCGCTCTTCAGCAGCTGTATGTGTCCTGCCACGCTCCATGTCTCGGGGTTGTTGCGTGTGTCGTCGTGCGACAGAGCCTTACCAATCTGCGTCTCTGCCTGCTGCACCTTGCCGGCTTCCAGTGCTGTCTTGGCGGCTTCGAGTGCATCCTTCTGCGCCTGTGCAGCCTCGGGCAGCGATGCCATGAGTGCTGCCAGCAACATTATGTTACGTAGTGTCTTTCTCATCGTCTTCACCGTTTCTTGCGCTGTGCGCAACTGCAAAGTTA
>CAYXLA010000167.1:0-4049 GCA_964465765.1 uncultured Bacteroidaceae bacterium
ATTAGGAGGATGTATTTAGCCCCAGACTGCGGTCACTGCGTTCCCTTAGTCAGGGCTTAGCCATATAATGTACCTCTTCGAGGCACCACAGCAGGATGCTCACACTTATAGGATATGGGCATTGAGAGGACGTGCAGCCTCGAAGAGGTTGATTAAATGGATAACCCCTGTCTAAGCGTAGCGCAGACTGGGGCCAGTATGGATACCTCTCCACCGTGCCTCGAAGAGGTACATACATGAAGGACATGAATATCAATGTACATATAGTCTTGTGGGTGCGGATACATATCTACCATATTCGTTCATCCCCACTTTTTTTCTACTGATTCGTAAAAAAAACGCGATAACCAATAGCGCAATACGGACGGACATGATGATTGTGCAGAATAAAACTGAAACTGAAATAAACTGAAATTTTTGCCGCGTATATTAAGCGGAACGATATGCAATTCCGCAACTTTGGGCTGGCTAAAGCCACGGGATTACGTGTGCATTCCCGTGGATTTGCGGTCGGAAAGCGCCGCGTTTGCAGAGAAAGATAGAGCCGCGCGTCTGCGATTTTCCAGATTGCAGAGCATACGACCTCACGAGTACGCAGGGGCAGCAGATGAAAAATAAATTGGCGCGTAACGCATTGTGGTCGTGTGCATTACACGAGGGTAAAATTCCATTCGTGCAACTTTCTTCCGTAGGGTATTGCATGGCGGACTCGCATGTTGTATCTTTGTACTGGCGCCACGAGAGAGAGGACATCCCCCACATCCCGACTCTCTACAGAACGACAACACGACAACAAGACAACAGCGACGAGACACAAGAGACGAAACGACAAGACGATCAACAACACAAGCAACAACGACACGAGCAACGAAACAACAAGACGACGACAACGGCCAAACTGAGAGAGAGGAGACCACGACTATATGGCTATCAGACGCAAGATGATGGAGGAAGAAAAAACGTAGTAACTCTTTGAATAATCCTGTTCCGACATGGGGATATAAGCCATACTCTGATGATGGAACTTTTATACGAAGAGAGTCATTAAATAAAAAAAACATGTATCAACATGGAAGATATGAATATTATAGCATTTTTCCTTTCATACCCATCATTGCCTATAGATGCACCTGAAGAGGTTTCCGAGGAAGCAATAAAGAAAGGGGATGAATTTCGTTCCTATATTTGGGGCGAAAAAGGAATTGACATACATCTAAAATCACTTTCATATGCGGATTATGGTAACGATCTGAAACGGATCCTTTTTCAATTCCACATTATGCCTTGTGATTACGAGCGAATACATCTCAAAGAGATTGAACAATACAGGAGGAAAGAAAAAACCATTGGAATACCTATTGTTGTAGAACGCTCATTTTTCCAGCTTTCAGAAACTGAGAGAAAGGAATTTTTAGTATCGGCTATGCTCGCAAAATTTAACGCATTGAGAACCGTTGTCAAAAATAAAGATCTTGACACCAACATAACAAAGTTAGTTCATGATTTCACGTGTAAATTAGATGCATTTGTGTAAGTAGACAAAAAAACTACAATGTGATTCGAAACTTTATATTGCGATA
The DNA here is from genome assembly GCA_964465765.1 of uncultured Bacteroidaceae bacterium. GTDB lineage: Bacteria > Bacteroidota > Bacteroidia > Bacteroidales > Bacteroidaceae > Bacteroides. The sequence continues at coordinate 1,581 of CAYXLA010000167.1, forward strand.
AATAAACTGTTTCCATACTGCCTATGCGTAGCGCAGACTGTAAAATCGGAGTACGCGGCACACCGGAGCGGCACAGTGAGCCTCCGCGAGAAACAAATAATGGATGGACCAAAAATAATTAGCACAAAGTGACACGAAACATTTGCCAGTCTGCATTAAATGCGTAAATTTGTGCTGTCCTTTGAGGATTGGAGAATGACGGAAGAGGAAAAAAAGCTGCTCGGCAACTTTGAAGCACGCATAAGGCACATGATGTACATCAACAGTGAGTTGAAGAGAAAGTGTGCTGAAACAGAGAGGCTTCTGCAAGAAAAGGCCGAACGTCTTGACAAGGTCGAGGCGGACTACAGTAACCTGCAACGCGCATATTCCAGCCGCAAAGCGGCGATAGCGGTGAGCCTCGACGGTGGCGACATCAACGAGACGAAACAGAGGCTATCGGCATTGGTGCGTGAAGTCGACAAATGCATCGCCCTGCTGAAAGGCAACAATTGAGGAGCAAAAGGGAATCAGGCGGAAGCCGAGAACAGGAAAAACAGGGACGGTGTATGAGTGAAGACGAGGACAAGATAAGAATTAACATAACGCTGGCGGGCATCACCTATCCCCTCACAATCAGGAGAGACGAAGAGGAGATGTACAGGAAGGCTGCCAGACAGGTGGAGATCTATATCAACAAGTATAAGGAGAAATATCCCAAGGTGACGCACGACATGGCGTTGGCGATGGTGGCATACCACTTCTCGCTGCTGAGCCTGATGCAGGAGAACCGGAACGATACGGAACCTTTTACAGCCAAGATACGAGAACTCAACAGCGCGATGGACACCTTGTTGAGAGAGTGAGAGGCACTCTTCCAGGGCAGCCAGGCATCGCAGGCATTCTTAGCATTTTCTTCGGTAGGACACACGCACTGCAACACACGCACCGTGAGGGCGACAGCACAAGGCTGACACGCCACACACAAGGGGAGTGATGATGCGGCGCATTCCGTTGTTGCCAGACGCAAAGGGTGGAGAGAGAGAAAGAGATTTAGAGAATTAAAGAAAAATGGGTCTAAAGAGCATCTGGAGATTGCAGGAAATCGAAGGAAAGATGGGTCTGAAGATCACAGGGAAATTAAAGGAAGCAGAGAGAGAAAGAACAAAAAGAAACAAGATAGAGAAGCAGAAGCGGAATGACCGCACATCTTCTCAAACCATTCATTATTAACAACATACATAGCATGACATTAGTAACCATAGGATTGTGCATCGTGGCGCTGGCATTGGGAGCCGGTGTGATGTTTCTGGTGCAGAAACACATCCTCAAGACAAAGACCGAAAAGATACTGAAGGAGGCTGACGCCGAAGCTGAGGTGATAAAGAAGAACAAGTTGCTGGAAGTGAAGGAGAAATTCCTGAACAAGAAAGCCGAACTGGAGAAGGAGGTGGCACTGCGCAACCAGAAGATTCAGCAGGCAGAAAACCGCATAAAGCAACGCGAGATGGTGCTGAACCAGCGCCAGGAAGAGCTGCAACGCCGCAAGCAGGAAGCCGAGACACTGAAGGACAACCTGAACAGCCAGCTTGACATCGCCGCCAAGAAGCAGGAAGAGCTGGACAAGATGCAGCAGCAGGAAATTGAGAAGCTCGAAGCCATCTCGGGCCTGTCGGCAGAGGAAGCTAAGAACCGCATGATAGAGTCGCTGAAGGAAGAGGCAAAGACACAGGCACAGTCGTACATCAACGACATCATGGACGACGCCAAGCTGACAGCCAACAAGGAGGCGAAACGCATCGTCATACAGAGCATACAGCGCGTGGCAACGGAGACAGCCATCGAGAACTCCGTGACCGTGTTCCACATCGACAGCGACGAGATTAAGGGACGCATCATCGGACGCGAAGGACGCAACATACGTGCACTGGAAGCCGCTACAGGCGTCGAGATCATTGTCAACGACACACCGGAGTCGATAGTACTGTCGGCATTCGACCCCGTCCGCCGCGAGATAGCACGTCTGGCACTGCACCAGCTCGTCACCGACGGACGCATCCATCCGGCACGCATCGAGGAGGTGGTTGCCAAAGTACGCAAGCAGGTGGAGGACGAAATCATCGAGACAGGCAAGCGCACCACCATCGACCTGGGCATCCACGGTCTGCATCCGGAGCTCATCCGACTCATCGGAAAGATGAAATACCGTTCGTCATACGGACAGAACCTGCTGCAGCACGCACGCGAGACGGCAAACCTCTGTGCGGTGATGGCAACCGAGCTGGGACTGAACCCCAAGAAGGCACGCCGCGCCGGACTGCTGCACGACATCGGCAAGGTGCCCGACGACGAGCCGGAACTGCCACACGCAATACTCGGCATGAAGCTGGCAGAGAAATACAAGGAGAAGCCTGACATCTGCAACGCCATCGGTGCACACCAAGACGAGACGGAGATGACCACACTGCTGGCTCCCATCGTTCAGGTCTG
>CAYXLA010000168.1:0-4038 GCA_964465765.1 uncultured Bacteroidaceae bacterium
TGCCTCGAAGAGGTACATACATGAAGGACATGGCAATTTATGAACTCATAGTCTGATGCATACCTGTCATGTTTGCTCAGCCCCTAAATATCATCTGACTCGGAATTTTTCTGCGGATTGTGCTGTTCTTACCAAATTATCCATAGCTTTGCGTGTAGAGAAAAGCACAAACACTAAATACTAAGGAGAACACGATATGGACAACGAGAATTTTGTGATCAACATCGGCCGACAGCTGGGCAGCGGCGGACGCGAGATTGGCGAGAAGCTGGCGCAGCGTTTCGGCATTGACTTCTACGACAAGGAACTGATTAATCTGGCATCGCAGGAGAGCGGTCTGTGCCGCGAGTTCTTCGAGCGTGCCGACGAGCGTGCCGCACAACCCATCGTCAGCGCCATCTACGGCGTGCGATTCCCGTTCAGTGCTGGCGGCAACCCCATGACGGGAACAAACTGCCTCAGCCACGACTCGCTGTTCAAGGTGCAGAGCGACGTCATTCGCAAGCTGGCGGCAGAGAAGTCGTGCCTCTTCGTGGGACGCTGTGCCGACTACGTGCTGCGCGACTATCCGCGTTGTGCCAACGTCTTCATCTCTGCCGACCGTGGCGACCGCGTGGAGCGTCTCTGCAAGCTGCACGACATTACGCCCTCAAAGGCAGAGGACATGATGGACCGTGCCGACAAGAAACGCGCCGAGTACTACAACTACTACAACAGCTTCAACCGTTGGGGCGCTGCCGCCACCTATCACCTGTGCATCAACTCGTCGGTGCTGGGCGTCGACGGCACACTCGACTTCATCGAGCGCTTCGTTCGTGCCAAGCTGAATCTGTAGTCTTACATCATCGACAGCAATATCGCCTGTCCGGCAAGGATGCGCAGGAACATGGTCAGAGGATAGACGGTGCTGTAGCCAACGGCTGGAGCATCGGTATCGGTCTGTTGTGTGGCGTAAGCCAGTGCAGGTGGATCGGTGTAGCTACCGCCGAGCAGACCGGACAGCGTCAGGAAGTTCAGCTTGAAGTGCAGGCGCCCAATCAGTCCGACAATCATCAGCGGCACGAAGGTGATGAGGAAGCCGTAGAGCACATAGAGCAGTCCGTCGCCCTGCACGATGGTGTCGACGAAGCCGTTGCCCGCCTCGATGCCCACGCTGGCAAGGAAGATGACGAGACCCACCTCGCGAAGCATCAGGTTAGAACTCATGGTGGTGTAGGTGACGAGCTTGAACTTGTGTCCGAAGCGCCCGATGAGGATGGCGACGATGAGCGATCCGCCTGCCAGTCCCAGCTTCACCGGCGTCGGGATGCCAGGGAAGGCAAAAGGAATGCTGCCAATCAGTATGCCCAGGAATATGCCCGTGAAGATGGTGATGATGTTCGGCGTGTCCAGACGCTTCATCTCGTTGCCCAGCACGCTGGCGACGCGTGCCACAGCATCTTCGGGACCGACCACGGTGACGCGGTCGCCAATCTGAAGCTCAAGGTTGGGCGCTGCAAACAGGTCCACGCCCGAGCGGTTCACGCGCGTCACGTTCACCCCATAGAGCGTGCGGAAGTGGATGCCGCCGAGGCTCTTGCCGTTGACGCGAGGCTGCGTGACGAGAATGCGGCGCGACACCAGCGGAAAACTCTTGTCCTCCCATTTCACGCCTGTCACCTCGCGTCCGATGAATGCCGTTACGCTCTCGGCGTCGTCCTCGGCGCAGATGATGCGCAGCTGGTCGCCCAGCTCGATTACCGTGTCCTGTCCCGGCAGCTCAATCTGCTCGTTGTGCTTGATGCGCGAGCACACGAAGCTGCGTCCCACCAGTCCGCCTATCTGCGCCAGCTTCATGCCGGCGATGGCCTCGTTGTGGACCTCCAGATACAGCTGGTGCGGCTGCCGGCTGGTGTCCACCTCGTGGCTCTCAAGGTCTTTCTCCTCGGTCTTTATGTTGACGCGGCAGATGTAGCGGATGAGCAGTATCGACAGAATGATGCCGATGACGCCCAGCGGATAGGCACAGGCGTAGCCGATTGCTATTGGCGTTCCGCTGTAACCAATCTGTCCGAGAGCCTCCTGTGCGGCACCAAGTCCTGGAGTGTTGGTCACGGCGCCGTAGAGCACGCCGACCATCATCGGCAGGTCCATGCGGTCGTCGAGGAAGGTGATGACGAGCATCACAATTATATTGAGTGCAATGATTGCCACGGCGAGCAGGTTCAGCGTCACGCCGCCCTGACGGAACGAGGTGAAGAACGAAGGACCCACCTGCAGTCCGATGCAGAACACGAACAGCACCAGTCCGAAGTCCTTGAGGAAGTGCATGATGCTGACGTCGGCAGTGAAGCCGAAGTGTCCGGCAAGGATGCCGGCGAAGAGCACGAACGTCACGCCAAGCGACACGCCTTTCACCTTCAGCTTGCCCAGCAGCACGCCTAAGGTTATGACGAACGAGTAAAGAAAAACGATGTGTGCCACGGACGACGTGTCCCATAGCAGGCTCTGAATCCAATCCATCTCTCTCTTAGAAAAACAATTAATTACCTAATAAAACTCGACGCCTCAGCGTCCTAATACCATGAAAACGGCTGCAAAGATACGACATTCTCCCATTCCTGCAAAATTCAGCACAGGGCATGGAGAAAGGAGTGAGTAGTGTTTGCATGCATCGCCCTTACATCGAGAGCCGTCAGCACGGTGTGTAATGTCAAGGCTGGTCTTCTGACTTCGTTCCGCCCTTGCGGCGTCTTCCCACCGTCGTTTTCGTGTTTTTTCGACAGCAGTGACACTGTGTGCCGTGGGCTTTGTTGCGTGGAACTTACAGCTGCGGGACAGTCGGAGATTTTCACTCCGTTCCCAATTAATCGCGGTTAAGCGAACCCTAACAGGGCGCAAATGTAAACACATCTGCGGACACTGCAAGCAATCCTTGCGAAAAATCGGAGTGCGCGGCGCACCCTCGGAGAGGTACTTACATGGATGACATGAATTTGTAATGTCAAGTCTTGGTCGAAAAAAATACGTTTTTTATTAATGGTTGTCAAAAAAACACTAATTTTGCGCCCTAATTCTAGAGAACAAGAACCAATCAAACCAATTAATGTTATAAAACAATTATGAGAAAAATCGTGTTTTTCTTTGCTGTTTTGGCAGCAACTGTAAGCGCTTTCGCACAGTCGGAAGTAGGTACCTTTTCGGTGACACCGAAAGTCTTTTTCAATGCATCGAAACTTATTAGTGATGATCTCACAGACGAGTACACTATCTCTGGAACTGTTAACGACTATCTTGAAGCAAAGCCCGACTACCGTGCAGGATTTGCAATAGGTGCAGAAGTCGGCTATCAGGTAGATACCAGAATTGCAATTACTGCAGGTCTGTTCTACTCTCGTCAGGGCTTCCAGAGAGGCGTAAGTCTGGAGTACCCCGATAACATATTGTATATCGAGGACAATAGCGGTATGAAGCTTGACTATTTGAATGTGCCTATTCTTGTCAACGTCTACCTCTTCAAGGGCTTCGCAATCAAGGCAGGTATCCAGCCGGGCTTCCTCCTGTCAGCAAAGGACGTAGAGGATGTAACTGGCAAGGGCGTGGCTGCAGGTTACGACAAACATGCCTCTACAGATATCAAGGACTACTGCAACAAGGTTGACTTCTCAATTCCCGTTGGTATCTCTTATGAGTTCAACAACGGCATCGTTATTGACGGTCGCTACAACTTCGGTCTGGCCAACATCGCTAAAGAGGACGGCGTTTCTGCTAAGAATAGCGTCTTCCAGCTTGGTGTAGGTTACAAGTTCAACCTCTAATCATAGAGATATAAATACTCTACCGACCCCGTCGGCGGAATTCAGTGCATACTTGATTCTGCCGACGGGGTTACTTTTTTGTGTAATTTCCATCGCTTCTCTACTGAGTCGTAATCTCGGACCAATAGAAAACATGTGGGGATAAGCGGATGTGGTAAATAAGTGTCCGCAATCACAAGACCATGCGTTGATGGATTTCCGTGTCCTTCATGTATGTACCTCTCCGAGGCACAGTAGGAGG
>CAYXLA010000169.1:0-4010 GCA_964465765.1 uncultured Bacteroidaceae bacterium
TCGCTATATATATAAGGTACGCGCACGCGCGCGCGTACCTTATATATATAGCACGTTCATCATCCAACACCCAACATCCAACACTCAACATCCAACACCCAACATCCAACACCCAACATCCAACACCCAACACCTTATCAGTATGCTGCCTTGATCTTCTTGATGCGGTGATAGACGTAGATGAATGCGGGAATGAGGAAGGCATCGGCAAAGCACCATGCAGTGGAGTCGCCGAAGCAGACGGCGGTGTAGCCCCACATCGGCACTGCCCAGAGGCTGACCAGCGTGCGGGCAATCATCTCCATCACGCCAGAGCACATGGCAAACGAGGTGTAGCCAACGCCCTGTATGGTGTAGCGCAGCGAGCACAGTATGCCAAGCATCGGCAGGAAGAAGGCTGCGACATGCAGGAACTGTGCGGTCTTGTCGATTATCTCGGTCTCGCTGGCATCGACAAACATAAGTGCGAAGGTGCGTCCCAGCAGCATCAGCACGACAAACATCACGGCACTATAGGCGAAGAGTACGCCGATGCTCACCTTCACACCGTCGAGCACACGCCGTGGCTTGCCCGCTCCATAGTTCTGTCCGCTATATGTCGCCATCGCCAGTCCGAGGGTGTCGAACGGCGTGATGATGAACATCTTTATCCTCATGGCAGAGGTGAACGCCGCGACACATGCCGTGCCAAGTGCATTGTTGGCACTCTGCAGCATGATGCTGCCAATGGCTGTGATGCTGAACTGCAGTCCCATAGGCACGCCGATGGCAAGCAGCTTGCCCGTGAAGTCGTGCTGCATGCGCCGCTCGCTGGCATCAGCTACCTTCAGGATGGAGAAGCGACGCATCATGAATATATAGCACAACAGTGCCGACACACCCTGCGACACCACGGTGGCGATGCTGGCTCCTGCCACGCCCCACCCCAGCACGACGATGCACAGCAGGTCGAGCAGTATGTTGAGTATGGTCGAGAACAGCAGGAACCAGAATGGCGTCTTGCTGTCGCCCAGTGCGCGGATGATGCCGGAGAGCAGATTATAGAAGAATGTACACGGGATGCCGATGAACGTGACAAGCAGGTAGAGGTATGCCTCGTGCATTATCGCCTCGGGCGTCGCCATCAGCCGCAATATGGTGGCACAGAGCAGACTGCACACCACAGCCAGCGCCACGGACATGTATGCAGATAGGCGCAGACTGCTGTAGACGTAGTGGCGCATTGCCACGTAGTCGCGGGCACCGAACTTCTGCGCTACAGGTATGCCGAAGCCACCGCAACAGCCGTTGCAGAAGCCCAATATTAAGAATATTACCGAGGAGCTGGCTCCCACGGCTGCCAATGAGTTGATGCCGAGAAACTGTCCGACTATGGCGGCATCGACGAGTGTGTATGTCTGCTGCAGCATGTTGCCGAGCAACAACGGCAGACTGAAACTCAGAATCAGGGGCAACGGACGCCCCTCTGTCAACTCCTTCATCTTTGTGTGGAAAGAAAAAGCCTTGTCTCTTTGTATTATGGTGGTTTCTAAAAGCTGGACCGTGCCCGATTGCTAAATCAACTCGAACGTCCAGACCTGCATGGGCGTGTTGAGGTTGGCGAGCACCTTCTCGAGCATGATGCCCTCCATGTTGTCGTATTCGTATCCGAACGTTGAGCGTATGCCCTGCAGGGTGAACTGCGTGGCACGGTCGAGTGCAATGGGCAGGCTGTCGCCACGCAGCAGTGAGCCGGTGACGACGCTGGTGAACGAGTCGCCCGTGCCGGGATAGTGTGCCGGCAGGAAGGGACAGGTCACCTTCCAGTACTTGTTGCTGTTGCGTTCGTAGGCGTAGACAGATGTCAGATGTTCGTTGCCGATGACGGGGACGCTGGTGACTATGGCAATGCCGGGGCCCATATCAGACAGGCGGCGCAGGCAGTCCTTCAGCTCGCTGTCCTTGAGTCCGTTGTTGCGATAAGGTTCGTCGAGCAGCAGGAACATCTCAGTAAGATTGGGCGTGATGACGTCGGCATGCCCCACGAGCTGTCGCATCTCACTGACCATCACGGGCGTCATGCCTTTATAGAGTCCGCCATTATCGCCCAGCACAGGGTCGACCACCATCAGACTGTCCGGACGGCGGAACGTGTCGACAAGCATCTTAACTATGCCGACCTGCTGCGGCGAACCCAGATAGCCCGTATAGAACGCGTCGAAGTGGAAGTCGAGCGACTGCCACGTGCCGATGATGCGGCGCATCTCGTCGGTGAGGTCGAGGAACGAATACTCGGGATACTGCGTGTGGCACGACAGTAAGGCTGTCGGCAACGGGCAGACCTCAAAGCCCATCGACGACAGTATCGGGATGACCGACATCAACGATGTGTGTCCCACGCACGAGAGGTCGTGCACGGCGACAACCTTCTTTACCTGATTCTGTATCAACATCTCTCTGTCCCTGTTCCTAATGTGTGTATGCGGGTCTGCCCCGCCCTTTAGTGGCGGCAAAGGTACAACATCTTTCACGACCACAGCCCAAAATTTGTATGCGACGAAGTATGTGTGTATTAAAATTTAATACTTTTGTACCGCTTTCAGCACGCCGGAGACGAGGAGGCGCATCCACACACGTGCCTGCTCCCTTTTGCCTGCGGCGGCTGGGGCTGAACAGAATCATTAACATCACTAAAAACTTGAAGTGTAATATGAAGAGATTAGCTATCGTCTGCTTGTCGGCACTGGCATGCACAGCATTGGCCAATGCACAGGAGAAGAAGGAGTATCCGCAGCAGGAAAGAATGACTCCGGGAATGTCTGAGTACTGGACTCCGCAGCCCAAAATCGTGACACCTGGTGACCAGGCTACAGCCAGCGCACCGTCTGACGCCATCGTACTGTTCGACGGCAAGGACCTGTCGGCATGGGAGAGCCCGAAGGGCGGTCCTGCAGAGTGGGACGTACACGACGGAGTGTTCACAGTCAACAAGAGCAAGGGTGACATCCAGACAAAGCAGAGCTTCGGCTCCTACCAGCTGCACATCGAATGGCAGATTCCGGAGAACATCACCGGTTCAAGCCAGGTTCGTGGCAACTCAGGCATCTACATGCAGAACAAGTATGAGATTCAGGTTCTCGACTGCTACAACAACGAGACCTACGTCAACGGTATGACCGGTGCCATCTACAAGCAGACACCTCCTATGGTCAACGCAATGCGCAAGCCGGGCGAGTGGAACGTCTACGACATCATCTACAACGCTCCTGTCTTCAACGAGGACGGCACATACAAGGTTCATCCTTACATCACCGTCATCCAGAACGGCATCGTGCTGCAGAACCACACCGAGATCTGGGGTACAACAGAGTACATCGGCTGGCCTCAGGTGAAGCCTCACGGCGACGGCCCCATCTTGCTGCAGAGCCATGGCGACCCAAGCGCACCAATCAGCTACCGCAACATCTGGATTCGTCCGTTGGCACACTAATCTGTCCCCGACTGTATATATAAATAAGGAGAGACAACGCGATGAAGAAATTCAGTTTGTTGTTCATCAGCCTGCTGCTGATGGGTCTCGGCATGAGCCTGAACGCCAATGCCAAGCCCCAGCCCAAGGACTACGTAGGTCAGTGGAACATGATCATGGAGAGCAGCATGGGCGAGATGGTCTATCACGTCAGCATCGCCAAGGCTAAAGGCAACACCCTCACCGGCGAGATGTGGAGCGACGGCTATCCTGAGCACGTACAGCTGAAGGATGTCGAGGCTACCGAGGACGGACTCAACTTCAAGATGTCCACCTACGGCCACGACGTGCCAATCAGCCTCAAGAAGAATGCCGACGGCAGCATCAGCGGTGCAATGCCGGGCAATGCCTTCATGAAGGAGAGCAAGATCAACTTCGTCCGCACGGGCAAGTGACAGACAGCGGGCATCCGTCCGCAGATATAAATAAGGAGAAGAGCTTCGGACTCGTACGGCAGCGTGCCGCGTCCGAGGCTCTTCCTGTTTTCTGTCCCCACGCTATA
>CAYXLA010000170.1:0-3931 GCA_964465765.1 uncultured Bacteroidaceae bacterium
ACCACATTCACCGGTGCGCCATCGACGTAGGCCTTGACGTTATCGGTCAGTATCTGCATCAGGCGCTCGCGAGCTTCGCGGCTTGCCCAAGCGATGTGTGGCGTGATGAAGCAATTGCGTGCCGTCAGCAGCGGATTGTCGGCACGTGGCGGCTCCTGCTCCAGCACATCCATGCCGGCAGCCATTATGCGTCCGCTGTTCAGCGCGTCGGCAAGGTCGTGTGCGTTGACCAGTCCTCCGCGGGCAGTGTTTATGATGATTGCTGTCGGCTTCATGGTGCTGATGCGTTCGGCATTCACCAGATTGCGTGTGCTGTCGTTAAGCGGACAGTGCAGGCTCACGATGTCGCAGTTGCTGAATATCTCTTCGAGCGATGCCTTCTTGATTTCGTGCACCAGCTGCAGGTCCGACTTCGATGTGTAGGCATAAACCTCCATGCCGAAGCCAATGGCGATGCGTGCCGTTGCCGAACCGGTATGTCCCAGTCCGATGATGCCAATCTTCTTGCCGTGGAGCTCCACCAGTGGCGTGTCCATGAAGGTGAAGTCCTTGCTGCGTGTCCATTTGCCATCATGCACTTCCTCGGTGTAGTGCTCCACACGGTTGCATATTGCCAGAATGTGGGCAAACGTCATCTGTGCCACAGAGTCGGTGCTGTAGGCAGGGATATTCGTCACCACGATGTTGCGTTCGCGGGCTGCGGCGCAGTCGATGATGTTATATCCTGTGGCAATCACGCCAATATACTTCAGGCTGGGCAACTGGTCCATCTCGGCAGCCCCCAATGCCACCTTGTTCGTCAGCACAATGTCTGCATCCTTGGCATGCTCGATGAGCTCTGCCGGTGACGTGCGGTCAAAGACCGTCAGTTCACCAAGTGCCTGCAATGGCTCCCACGACAAACCGTCGGGATTGCCTGCATATCCGTCCAATACTGTTATCTTCATATTCTTCCTCTCTAGTTCTTATGAATTACCTTCGTGCAAAGGTTGCAAAAAAAACTATATACCTGCAAGCAATCTCGTCAAAATACAACAGAAGAGGTGTTGTTGGGTTCCAATCCTTCATGTATGTACCTCCTATGGTGCCGGCGGCACCGTGAAGCGTGCTGCGTGAAGCGTGAAACGTGCACTCCAAGATTACATGTCCTGTGGCGCGTGTACCTCTCCGAGGCACAAGTAGGTGATAGTCAGACTATCCCCAGTCTGCGCTGCGCTTAGACTGGGCTACCATTAGTGTACCTCTTCGAGGCACCACGTCCTCTGAATGTCCATCACGCAACACGTAGCACGCATCACGTTAGTCAGCCTCTCCGAGGCTGCAAGTCCTCTGAATGTCTTTCACGCAACACGCATCACGTTAGTCAGCCTCTTCGAGGCACCACGTCCTGATGCCTGTAGCAACGGTGTTGGGTGTTGGATGTTGTTATTTCTTGCTTGGTACTCTTGTCATTATGCAGCACATAATGAAGGCGATGATCATGAGCAGGGTCAGTACGATGAATGCGTTCTGACTGCCTATGGCTGTTGCTTCGGCGAAATGCGCTGCATCGGCAGTGTGCTGCTGGGATGCCACGATGGTGGAGACGACTGCCGTGCCCATTGCTCCTGCCAGCTGCTGGAAACTGTTGGCGAGTGCATTGCCGTCGGCAGAGAGGTCTTTGGGCAATTGCGAGAGTCCGAAGGTCAGTGCATTGCCGCATCCCAGTCCTTGTCCGATGGTGTAGATGACGTAGATGCTGAAGAACATCACGGTGGTCAAGCTGCTGCCAAACCATGCGAAGAGTGCAGTGGCAGTAAGCATGAATCCGAAGCCTGCGACGATGGGTATACGTGCACCGACCTTGTCGAGCAGCCGTCCGCTAAGTGGCGAGACTATGGCACCGACGACGCAGCCCGGCACGAGCAAGAGACCAGCTGTGAAAGCGTTGGTGTGGTTGGCAATCTGGGAATAGTTGGGGATGGCGTATCCCAGGGCGAGTACGGTGAACTGGGCAATCAGCATGGCAGCCAATGCCAGCATATAGCGGCTGTAGACAAGCACCTCCACACGCAGCAGAGGATGGTCTTCATGGCGCGCCTTACGCACGAACCATATCATGGCAATGGCAGCCACAGCCAGGAGTGAGATGACGACAGTGCTGACCCATCCTGCCGATGAGGCTTGCACCAGAGCCAGGACGAAGGTGCTGTAGCCAATCACGATGAGCAGATAGTCGAACAGATGAAAGCGGCTATGCTCGGCTGGTACCGACCGCTTTATGAGTCGGCTGCCAATAAATAATGAGAGCAACAGCAATGGCAGCAGCGAGAGGAAGATGTATCGCCAGCCAAACATATCCACGACAAAGCCTCCCAACACCGGTCCTACTGCCGGAGCCACGGCGGTGATGAGCATGCCTACGCCCATGAACGTGCCAATCTTCTCGCGTGGAGCCTCGCCGAGAATGATGTTGAACATAAGGGGAAGGGCTATGCCCGTACCTACTCCCTGTACTATTCTGCCAATCATAAGTACCAGGAAGTTCGGAGAGAGGAAGCAGGCGACAGTGGCACCTATGAAGCAGGTGATGGCTGTCAGGAAGAGTGTGCGCTGCGAGCAGTTGCGCTTCAGATAGCTCGACATGGTGATGACCAGTGCCAGGACGAGCAGGTAGCCCGTCGTTATCCATTGCACGGTGCTGGTGCCAATGCCAAATTCATTCATTAGGGTAGGGAAGGTGACATTCATTGCCGTCTCGCTCACGACACCACAGAATGACATCACGCCTGTGGCGAATATCTTCCCAACGAGTTTCATATTGGAGTTCATACGTAAAGTCTTACGCGTTTTGCGCGTGCAAAGGTACTCCAAATGACGTTAATCGTTAGACCCCACGAGATGTTAAAGTGTATGAAAGTTGTCAGTAGAAATACTATGGGAATATAAAAAATCCGCTGCTCGGAGCCTTTGCGAAGCTCGAAGCAGCGGAATGCGTCACGCCCTACGGCGTGTGTAGCTGTAAGGATTACTTGCCGTCAGCAGCAAGGACACGCCAGCAGCCGGCAGCCAGTGCACCGCCAATGAATGGACCAACGATGAATACCCAGAGCTGTGAGAGAGCCTTGCCTCCTTCGAACAGAGCCGGACCGATGGAACGTGCCGGATTGACCGATGTTCCTGTGTAGTGGATGCCTACAAGGTGGATGAGGATGAGCGACAGACCAATGGCGAGACCAGCGAAGTTGTTGGTAGCACCGTTAGTCTTGCTGGTAGCACCGAGCACCACGAGCACGAAGATGAAGGTGAGCAGGATTTCGGCAAGAAGTCCGTTCATGACATTGTCTGAAGCGCAGGTATTGGCACCTGTGGTCGTGCCCTGAGCCAGCGAAGCATCGGTGTTGACGAGCGCAAAGAGCAATGCAGCTGCAACGATGGCACCAATGACCTGGGCAACCATGTAGCCACCGCAGTCCTTGGCATTCATACGTCCGCTGAGGAATACGCCAAGTGTGATGGCAGGATTGATGTGGCAACCGGAGATGCCTCCAATGGTGTAGGCCATGGCTATAACAGCCAAACCGAATGCGATGGCAGTACCTACGACCGAAGCGGTGTCGCTACCGCAGTTGAGGCTGACAGCTGTGCCGCAACCCAAGAACGTGAGTACGAAGGTACCCAATAGTTCAGCAAAATACTTTTTCATAAGATAGAGTTTTTAGTAGTTATAGATGAAGTTTACTATCCTCTTTAGCGTTATATGCAAAGGTATTAAATATTGGTCTAATATGTACAATATGTCAAGGCAGAAATTTAGATGTGGTGTTGGATGTTGGCCAAGACGTACGAACGGATCAGTAGAAATATAGTGGGGATAGTGAAATCTGTTCATATCCTATGGCGCGTGTACCTCTCCGAGGCACGGGAATATGGTATCACTCCTATCCCCAGT
>CAYXLA010000171.1:0-3865 GCA_964465765.1 uncultured Bacteroidaceae bacterium
GTACGAACCTTTCAACCAAAATGTACGAACCTTTCGGCGTCAAAATGCTTGCCATAAAAAGTAAGTACTACTGCCCCGACCAAGTAAGATATACTAACTCGGTCAAGTAAGTACTACTAACTTTGTGAAGTAAGATATACTGGCTGATCGAAGCCAAGTCGAGAGAGACAGAATTCATATAGCCTCGAGACAGTTTCCATGTAGCCTCCAACAACACATCATATACCATCAAACCACACTTCATATAGATGCGTACATCACCTCATATACCCTCGCAAAACACTTCTTTTGGGAAAAGATTCAATTTATTTTGTTGGTTTGGAGAATTTTGTCTAAACTTGTACCCGATGAGACGTACACCTATATATAATGGTGTACCCGAACCATAAACTAATCCACTCGATATGAATATGAAGATACGACAGTTGTTCTTAATGACTCTTCTCCTGTTGCCAGCCATGCTGTATGCACAGGGGCAGCAAGTCGATTCCACGTATTGTTTCCGTTTCGTAGCTGAAAGGGACATGTTCTATAGTCCGTGGAACGGTAATGGCGAGGAGCTGGAGCGCTTGAAGGCAGCTATAGATGCCAACCGCACGGCAATAGAAAACGGTGAGATGTACCTTTACGTTACCAGCTATGGCGCTGACAGCGAGGCTGGACTGCCGGCAGCTGAGACGGCTAAGATACGTCGCAACCGCGTAAAGTCCGAACTGATAATGCACGCAGGACTGAAGGAGAGCAACTTCGTAACCGAGAAGTCGCCCGCGAAGACGTATAAGACCGACGACGGAGAGCTGCGCAATGTGGTAGTGGTGATGCTTCCCGCACCTGTAGAGAAGGTAGCACAGCTGGCTGGCGAAGAGGCTGCAGCCAAGGTGAGAGCATACAACGACCGCATGTCACCCCGAAGGACCGAGGCAGCTCCTGCACGTCAGCCGGAACCTAAGACGGCTCCTGCCGTGACCGAGCAGCCTCGCAGGGAGCAACCTGCACAGCAGGAGACGACACAGCAGACAGAGCCTGCCGTGATCGAGACAGCTGACGCGACAGCACCATATCACTTCGCACTGCGTACCAATCTGCTGCGTTGGGCAACACTGACGCCAGACCTCGGCATAGAGTGGCGCATCAACCGCAGTGTAGGCATACTCGTCAACGGCAGCTACACATCATGGGACTGGGACAACAAGAACCGCCGCTACTCTCTGTGGGAAGTCAACCCCGAGGTACGCTGGTATATGGGCACGGACAAGAACTGGTATCTGGGTGCGATGTATAAGGTCGGCTCGTTCAACTACAAGTTCTCCAAGACAGGCAAGCAAGGCGACCTGATGGGCGGAGGCATCACCGGAGGCTACATGCTGAAGCTGAACAAGTCTCTGTCGATGGACTTCTCGCTGGGCTTGGGCTATGTACATGCCGACTACGACAAGTACACAATCCAAGACAACGTACGTGTGCGCCAAGGCAATGCCACGAAGAACTGGTTCGGCCCCATACAGGCTGGAGTATCATTAGTATGGAATATGTTTTAATTAACGGGAAGGAGAAACATTAATGAGATCAGCATATAACATAGCAGCAATACTGACAACGGCAATCACACTGTCGTTGACCTCCTGCGTGAAGGAAGACCTCTACAACACCTCACACCCGGAGTATGGCAAGATTACTCTCACCACCGACTGGTCAGACCGAGCTGAAGGTGTGGAAGTTCCTACATCTTATAACATAAGCATCGGTGACTACTCCGAGACGGCAACAGAGGCGGTGCATACCCTCAACCACATGTTCACCCCTGGCGACTATCGCCTCGTGGTGTATAACCCTGTAGAGGGCATCACGGTCAATGGTACTACTGCCACAGTAGATTCCGCTACTCCCGAGAGCCGTGCCGATTCCTACAACTACATTTATGGCAAGCCAAGCTGCCTGTTCACCAATGTGCAGGACATCACCATCAATAAGGACTGCGACTATAACATCAGTACCATCATGCAGCCGCAAGTGCGCTGTCTTGAGCTCATCATCGAACCCGAAGGCGTAGCATTGTCGCGCATCGAGAGCATGAGTGGCAGTTTGTCGGGCGCAGCAGGCACACTCGACTTCGCACAGGACATATATGGTGCACCCTCTCTCGTGAGCCTGAGCTTCACAAAGATTACCGAAGGAGCCGATGAAGGCAAGTGGAAAGCCACGGTATGGCTGCTCGGCATAGCTGGAGCAGAGCAGAAGCTGTCGGCACAGCTTAACTTCGCAGACAACAATCCAGCACCAATCATCATAGAGAGCGACCTGACGGAGGCCCTAAAGAACTTCAACAACGACAAGAAGGAAACGTTTGTCATAGGCAGCACCATGGAGGAAACATCGGTCGATGGCAACTTCTCTGCAGAGATAGAGAACTGGAAGGCAGTGAGCGGCGGCGATACCAACGCCTATTGACCGTTAGCGGAACAGCGACAGTAAACGACAACACACAACAATCAGACAATAAAAAATCAAAGATATGAAAGGCCAACTATTCGCATTTGCACTCGGCACATTGATGCTGACGGCATGCAGCAACGACGACATCTTCACCGAAGAAGGAACCAACAAGAGCGTAGCACAGTTCAGTGCAACAATCGATGAGCCAATCACACGCGGCACACCCACAGCATGGGCAGCCAACGACGCTATTGGCATCAGCGGCACATCGGGTGCTACAGAGTACACCAACGTGAACTATCTCACCACAAGAGGAGATGGCAACTTCACTCCAAAGAACGAGAGTGAGACAATCTACTATCAGGACGACAACACGGTGAACTTCACCGCCTACTATCCATGGAACGACCTGAACGGAGCAACCACCATCAGTGCCGACACATGGAAGCAGGCAAACCAGAAGACGTTCGACTTCCTCTGGGCACAGGCAGAAGGATCGAAAGCCAGCAATAAGGTGTCGTTCAGCTTTGGCCATAAGATGTCTCAGTTGACGCTTACCATCAAGTGCGGCGACGACGTCAGCTACGAGGATGTGAAGGCAGCAATCCTCTCACTCGAAGGCTTCAAGAACAATGGTTCGTTCGATGTAGTGAGTGGCACAGCTACAGCCTCAGGCGACGCAAGCGGCAAGTGGACATTCGCCAACAACACTGCGAAGACCGACTACAATGCTCTCTACACTGCATCAGATGCATCGAAGGAGGTCAAGTACGACCTGATTGTCTTCCCGCAGGAGTTCACAGAGGCACTTCCCTTCTATGCAGAGGTTGAGGGACAGCAGACATTCAAGGCTACGCTCGACTTCACAAGCGCCAACGCCGAGAGGGATACCAACGCCAAGAACGAATGGGTGGCAGGACGCCGTTACTACATGGGAATAATCCTTAACAAGACCGGCATCACCGTAGAAGGCTGCACCATAAATGCATGGCAAGCCGTAGATGGCGGTGACGTGACTGCTAAATAACAGACAAGACAAAAGACTACAACAACGAAAACACTATAAAACCCGAAAGTATGAAGAAGTATATCATATTCGCAGCTGCAGCATTGTCAATGGCAGCTTGCACCAACGAAGTAGAGGAGAATCTGGACGACAGTCCAGTAGCTGCACGCATAACTGCAGGAGTAAGCACACGTGTCGAAAATAATAAGTGGGAAGCAAATGATGCAATCGGTGTGATGGTGACTGGCGGCAACACCGATATGGAGAACCTTTATAAGAACGTACGGTACTACACGTCAAACTCAGGCACTAGTGAAGCCGTATTCGAAGCAGGGGATGTGGACATATACTTCCAAAGTACCGACCAGATAACCTTTGCCGCTTATGGTCCTTTTGTGGATTCAAATGACAAAGGTACACTGCCTG
>CAYXLA010000172.1:0-3836 GCA_964465765.1 uncultured Bacteroidaceae bacterium
ACGCCGTGAGGATACGGTCGGGCGAGCATGGCGACATAGCCCTCTACAATGCCGAACAGGAGAGGTAAGGCATACGTACGAAACACACCTAAGCAGCACAACACAAATACAAATACAACAAACAAAGTTTACAGAGAGAAATGACGAACATTACTGAACTCGCAAACGGACTGAACACCGTGTGGATGCTGTTGGCAGCCATGCTGGTATTCTTCATGCAGCCGGGCTTCGCACTGGTTGAAGCCGGCTTCACGCGCACAAAGAACACTGCGAACATACTGATGAAGAACTTCATCGACTTCATGTTCGGGTCGCTGCTCTATTGGGCGATAGGTTTCGGGCTGATGCACGGCATCGGTGCATTCGTGGGCATGCCCCACCCCTTCAGCGATACTTTCATAGGCATGCGTAACGGAGTGCCTGCCGACGGCTTCCTGATATTCCAGACAATGTTCTGTGCCACGTCAGCCACCATCGTGTCCGGAGCCATGGCAGAACGCACCAAGTTCTCCATGTATGTCGTCTACACCATATTCATCAGCGTACTCATCTATCCCGTATCGGGACACTGGACGTGGGGCGGCGGCTGGCTGTGCAATGCTGCCGAAGGCTCATTCATGACCGAGACATTCGGCACCGTGTTCCACGACTTTGCAGGAAGCACCGTGGTACACTCCGTAGGTGGATGGATAGCTCTTGTAGGAGCCTGCATACTGGGACCGCGCATCGGCAAGTATGCCAAGGACGGTACAAGCAAGGCCATACCCGGACATAACCTCACGATAGCAGCCTTGGGCGTGTTCATCTTGTGGTTTGGATGGTTCGGGTTCAACCCTGGCTCGCAGATGGCAGCAGCCACTGCAGGCGACCAGTCGGTCATATCTCACGTATTCCTCACCACCAACTTGTCGGCATGTGCCGGTGGCTGTCTCGCCCTTGGCGTCAGCTGGTTGAAGTATGGCAAGCCACTGTTGTCGTTGACGCTCAACGGCATACTTGCAGGACTTGTAGGCGTGACGGCAGGATGCGATGTGGTGTCGGCAACGGGAGCAGTAGTGATAGGAGCCGTATGCGGCACCCTGATGGTGTTTGCCGTGGAGTTCATCGACAAGAAGCTGCACATCGACGATCCTGTGGGCGCAAGCTCCGTGCATGGCGTCTGCGGATATACCGGCACACTGCTTACCGGACTGCTGTCGACATCCGAAGGTCTGCTCTATGGACATGGTTGGGGATTCTTCGGAGCACAGTTGTTTGGAGCAACAGTGGTCAGTTTGTGGGCTGCTTGCATGGGATTTGCTATCTTTGCTGCCATGAATCGCATACATGGTCTTCGCGTGGGCAGTAGAGTTGAGGAGGAAGGCCTTGACGTCTACGAACATGGCGAGACAGCATACAACAGTTGAAGCAAACAGTAGAACGAGATAAATTAGAGAAAACAATAAAAGATTAAAACCAACAAATAATCAAAACTTATGTCAACACTAAGATTTAAAGTGGTAGAGACGGCGTTTCAGAAGAAACCCGCAAAGGTGGAAACCCCTTCGGAGAGACCGTCGGAGTATTTTGCCAAGTACGTCTTCAACCGTGACAAGATGCGCAAGTATCTGTCGGCAAGTACCTACAAGAAGCTGACAGACGTCATCGACAACGGCACGACGCTAGACCGCAGCATTGCCGACGAGGTTGCCGAAGGCATGAAGAGATGGGCCATCGAGATGGGTGTGACACACTACACACACTGGTTCCACCCTCTGACCGAAGGCACTGCCGAGAAGCACGACTCGTTCATCGACTACGACGGCAAGGGCGGTGTGGTCGAGGAATTCAGCGGTAAGTTGCTGGCACAGCAGGAACCGGACGCATCGAGCTTCCCTAACGGTGGCATTCGCAACACCTTCGAAGCGCGCGGTTATTCTGCTTGGGACCCCTCGTCACCTGCATTCATCGTCGACGACACACTGTGCATACCTACCATCTTCATTGCCTATACGGGCGAATCACTGGACTACAAGGCTCCGCTGCTGAAGTCCCTGCATGCTGTTGACAAGGCGACGACCGACGTCTGCCGCTACTTCTACAGCGACGTGAAGAAGTGCTATGCCTACCTTGGCTGGGAGCAGGAGTACTTCCTCGTCGACGAGGGTCTGTATGCCGCACGTCCCGACCTGCTGCTGACAGGACGCACGCTGACCGGTCACGACAGTGCCAAGAACCAGCAGCTCGAAGACCACTACTTCGGTGCCATACCTCCACGTGTAGCTGCCTTCATGAAGGACCTCGAGATCGAGGCTCTGAAGCTGGGCATCCCATGCAAGACACGCCACAACGAGGTGGCGCCCAACCAGTTCGAGCTGGCACCTATCTATGAGGAGTGCAACCTCGCCGTCGACCACAACATGCTCATCATGGCACTGATGCGCAAGGTGGCACGCAACCACGGCTTCCGCGTGCTGCTGCACGAGAAACCCTTCAAGGGAGTGAACGGTAGCGGTAAGCACAACAACTGGTCGCTTGGCACAGACACCGGCATCGGACTGATGAGTCCGGGCAAGACGCCGGTAGACAACCTGCGCTTCATCACCTTCATAGTGAACACGCTGGCAGCCGTATACCGTCACAACGGACTGCTCAAGGCAAGCATCGCCAGCGCAACCAACGCACACCGTCTGGGAGCCAATGAGGCACCGCCAGCAATCATCTCGAGCTTCGTGGGCAAGCAGCTCAGCGAGATACTCGACCACATAGAGAAGAGCGACAAGGAAGACCTGCTGAAGATTAGCGGCAAGCAAGGCATGCGCCTCGCCATACCTTCGATTCCGGAGCTTATGATAGACAACACCGACCGTAACCGCACAAGCCCATTTGCCTTCACTGGCAACCGCTTTGAGTTCCGTGCTGTGGGCTCGGAGGCCAACTGCGCCTGCGCCATGATTGCACTGAACACAGCCATGGCAGAGCAGCTCACCGACTTCAAGAACGATGTCGACGCACTCATCGCCAAGGGCGAGAAGAAGGAAGCAGCCATACTCGACGTCATACGCAAGTACCTGAAGCTGAGCAAGCCTGTACACTTCGACGGCAACGGCTACAGCGACGAGTGGAAGGCTGAGGCAGCACGCCGCGGACTGGACTGCGAGACGAGTGTGCCAGTAATCTACGACAACTATCTGCGTGAGGACAGCATCAAGATGTTCGAGAGCATGCAGGTGATGACAAAGACCGAGCTTGAAGCACGCAACGAGGTTAAGTGGGAGATGTACACAAAGAAGATTCAGATCGAGGCACGCGTACTGGGCGACCTGGCAATGAACCACATCATCCCCGTGGCTACGAAGTATCAGACGCAACTCATCGACAACGTCTACAAGCTGAAGAACATCTGCACCGAGGAGCAGGCTGCGAAGCTGTCGGCTAAGAACCTTGAACTCATCGAGGAGATCTCAAACCGCACAGCCTTCATCAAGGAGCATGTCGACGAGATGGTCGAAGCACGCAAGGTGGCAAACAAGATTGCCAGCGAGCGCGAAAAGGCTGTGGCATACCACGACAACATCGTGCCGCGCATGGAAGAGATACGTTATCACATCGACAAGCTCGAGCTCATCGTCGATGACTCTATGTGGACGCTGCCTAAGTACCGTGAACTGCTGTTCATCAGGTAAGCTGGCAGACTGCCACAAATAGGTCGAGTGGCTCACGGCAGGTCTATTCATACAGACACCGGAGCCAGCTTGACTGGACTATAAGAGAGAAAAAAGGATTTATTTCTTTTGTTGGTTGTTTTAAGTTTGCTGCGGAGTGTGGCTGTGAAGCTGCGCTCCGCCTTTTTTATG
>CAYXLA010000173.1:0-3809 GCA_964465765.1 uncultured Bacteroidaceae bacterium
TGCACGTCCTCTCATAACATAAAGCCTATCCCCGACCCTTCCCTGAAGGGAAGGGAGAAGCCTTTCCTAAATCCTTCCCTAAAGGGACGGACTTTTATCACCCTTCCCTTCAGGGGAGGGCTGGGGTGAGGCTTTCCTTCCCTTTAGGGGAGGATTTAGGAGAGGCTTCACGCTTCACGTTCATGTCCTGCTGTGGTGCCTCGAAGAGGTACATTATATGGCTAACCCCAGACTAAGGGAACGCAGTGACTGCAGTCTGGGGTATTGGACGCACACAGCATGTGCCTCGAAGAGGTACTTACATGAAGGACCGGAACGTAACACATAAAACGTAACACATGTTCCAGTAGCCAGCAAAAAATGACATTAATGTCTAAGGGCAAGACGTTTAATGTCTAGGGCCATCACGATTAATGTCTAGGGGCCTAGACATTAATGTCCTTTTTTGCTGTCTACGGGAGATTCGTTTAGCCTCACCTATCCTTCTGACCCAAGATTATCACCTTTAGAGATAAAAGCCTAACGTTTTGCTACGACATAAGTAGTTTTTGCTATCTTTGCGCCAAAATAAATCACCATGCAACAGCTAAACGACATACTGTCCCAAGTCAGCTCATTGCTTTGGGGCTGGCCAATGATTATCCTCCTGTTGGGAACACACATATTCCTGACCATCAGACTCAAGTTTCCACAGCGTCACATCTTCAAAGCCATACGACTGTCGGTAGAGAAGGACCCCGACTCTACTGGCGACGTGTCGCAGTATGGTGCATTGGCTACAGCATTGGCAGCTACCATAGGCACGGGAAACATCATTGGCGTTGCCACAGCAGTGGCTCTCGGTGGACCAGGTGCTGTGCTATGGTGCTGGCTGACAGGTGTGTTCGGCATAGCTACGAAGTATGGCGAGGGACTGCTATCGATTAAATACCGCACGAAGACAGCCGACGGACGCATGCTTGGCGGACCTATGTATGCCCTCGAACGCGGACTGGGATGGAAATGGATGGCTGTACTCTTTGCCGCCTTCACTGCCTTGGCATCGTTCGGCATAGGCAGCACGGTGCAGGCAAATGCCATTGCCACACTGGCACGCGACACCTGCGGCATACCGCCAGTAGTTAGCGGTGCAGTGATAAGCATAATGGTGGCTGCGGTTGTGATTGGTGGAGTGAAGAGCATATCGAAGGTATGCGGCTGGCTGATACCGTTCATGGCTATCTTCTATGTCGTGGGCTGCATCTACATACTCTTTGTCAACGGCAACTATGTGTGGCCTGCCGTGGTGACAATAGTAAAGGCTGCATTCACCACGCAGGCTGCCACCGGCGGCTTCATAGGTTCGACGGTGATGATTGCCGCTCGCTACGGTATAGCACGCGGACTATTCAGCAACGAGAGTGGACTGGGCAGTGCACCCATAGTGGCTGCTGCTGCCAAGACACGCAATCCGGTGCGCCAGGCATTGGTATCGAGCACGGGTACCTTCTGGGATACAGTGGTGATATGTGCACTGACAGGTCTGGTCATCGTGTCGAGCATACTCGCCTATCCTGACATCAGCAGCAGCGACGGTGCAGAGCTCACCAAGGCTGCCTTTGGCAAGATACCATACGTGGGTGACATACTGCTGACGGTGGCACTGTTCACTTTCGCGTTCAGCACCACCCTTGGATGGTGCTACTATGGCGAACGTGCGGTGGAGTACTTAGGCGGTCGCCGCTGGATGCTGTCGTACCGATGGCTCTACATAATAGCTACGTTCGTGGGATCAGTGGCAAGTCTTGCCGCTGTATGGAACCTTGCCGACTGCTTCAATGCACTGATGGCTATACCTAACCTGCTGAGCTTGCTGTTCCTCAACGGCGTCATCGTGCACGAGACCCGCAAATACCTGTGGCGCAACTCCCTCGACAAGGAGATGGATGAGACCATCGAGCACCGACTCAGACAAAGAGGCAAAGCATAACACAAACACCCAACACCCAACATCCAACACCCAACACCAAATTTCTTTGTCCTGTTGCTTGGCAGTGTGATGCGGAATGCGTAGCTTTACGCACGTCAATTTCAAAACACCGAGAACATCATGAAGAAGACACTCAAACACCTCATAGCATTAGCGGCAACGGCACTGCTGACATTCACCGCATGTACCGACGATAACGAGCCAGCACAGCCAGCTGCAGACACGCAGCAACTATCGTTCACCATCACCGACGGCAACGGATATGCTTCTGCCGAGGCAGACACACGTGCTGAGGAGAACGGCTATGCCACAGTGTTCACCGCTGGTGATGCTTGCGGACTGTACATAGTGCGCGGCACACAGGTAGTCTACAGCAACATAAAGCTGACAGCCACTGCCGATGACTCGGGCAACCTGACATGGAGTGCACCGGCAGGAACAACATTGGCAGGCGGGTTGACTGGCGAGGAGTACTACCTGTACTATCCGTACCAGTCGGATATGACCGGCAAGATTGCCACAAGCATAACAACCGGCATGAGTGATGCCGACTTCTTCAAGACGCTCATCAGCGGTTGGCGACCCAATACCGACCAGAGTACATACAGCAAGTACACTGCATCGGACCTAATGACAGCCTGTGGCACAGCGTCCACAACTACGAGTGGTACTATCAACGTCAGCTTCTCTGCAACCCATCGCATGGCACTCGCAGTCATTGAGTTGCCAGGCAAGACCATTTACCATTTCACGAACAACACCGGCGGGACCATTGATGACTATACTGTGCAGGCTACGCCAGACGTTGCATTCGAGGACAACATAGGTATGCTGTCAGCATCCGATGGTACATACCGCTACATAGTGAAGCCTTCGTCTGCCACTGCCAACATCGTCGGTTCGTATGCCATCGGCTCCAAGGAGTTCACCGTATCGAAATCGGATCTGAAGGCCATCAGCAGTGGGAACTACCGGAAGTTCGTAGTGGACGGAGGGAAGGCAGCAACAGTTACGCAGGACTACAACATCCAAATAGGCGACTACTTGATGCGTGACGGCAGTCTGCTACCAAAGAGTACGACGTTGACCGACAAGCAGAAGTCTAATGTAGCAGCCATAGTGTTCTGGACACCTGCAGAGACAGCTACTACAGGCCGCACAAACCCCGCCAAGCTGAGCGACGACAGGATAATGGCTGCCGACTACCCCGACTGCAAGCACGGCTTGGCAGTAGCACTGAAGAATATGGACCAGATGGCATGGCAGAAGGCTACAGAATTCGTTGTCGAATTCCAAAAAGGCGATAACTTCACACACCCGATGAAATCTGACTTCAAGGAAATAAGACAATATAAGCTATATAACTTCTACATCCTTGGCTACCAGAACACACAGATACTGAAGGCATACAACACGTATTGTAAGGCGAACGAGAAGACGGACTACGTGATGTTGCCAGTCGACAAACTCGACGGCTTCACCGCAAGCAATCCTGCACCTGCGGGCAGCACCGGGTGGTTCATTCCGTCGATGAAGGAAATGTTCATGCTCATCTGCAAGGACTCCGATTCTGAGTACGGCAACAAGGAAACCGTTAATACAGTCGATATCTCCATCGCGGCTGCATCAGGTATTATAATCGCAGATGACACCATAGAAGACTATGCCACTTCTTCAGAAGAACATGAAGAGGGAGAATGGGCTGTTCACTTCGTCCAAGGTTATAACTTTGAAGTTGTTTATAATGCCCTGGATAAAGACCGGAATTCTACGTTTCGTCCCGTATGTGCCTTCTGACACATGATGAGCCAGCGAACGCTATTTCGGGATAAGTATTTGG
>CAYXLA010000174.1:0-3714 GCA_964465765.1 uncultured Bacteroidaceae bacterium
TTCCGTTTAAGTTCCGCGGACTATAGAAACAAGCAAGCAGTCAGCGCCGGTGCCGAAGGCACCAAGTTCCGTCTAAGTTCCGTCTAAGTTCCGCGGATAATAAAGATAATAGCAGTCTAAGCGAAGCGCAGACTGCAGCGTTACACACGTCGATTAGTTATTTTTAACTAACAAACCTGGGAAAGGTGTTGGTATTTTTTCTGCATTTCTTTCTACCTTTGTACTTTGATACGAATAAAGGAGATAACTATGAAGGCGCATGCGGAGTGACGACCCGTGATGTGCGGTGTGTTTCACACTATCTAATTTGTGTTTCACACCATTATATATATTATTAAGGTAAGGCGTGATGACTGCGGGAGCGCAGGACTTCACGCAAACGAAATACGTAGGGTATTGATGAGAGTTAGGTTTGTAGTTTCAGTATTGGTAGGTATCCTCTGCAGCTTCTCGGCAGTAGAGGCACAGAAGGTTGCGGTCAAGAGCAATCTGCTCTATGCCGCCTCCATGAACATGATTCATGGGTTCGACGCACCTCCCACCCCCAACTTAGGTGTTGAGTTCTACCTCGCCAGCCATTGGACAGCAGGACTCAATGCAGGCTACATGCCTTGGCCTTCCGACGACAGCAAGGAGCGCAAGTGGAAGCATCTGCTCATCTCGCCCGAAGCACGCTACTGGTTCTGCTCTCCCTTCAGCCGCGACTTCATTGGCTTCAACGCCATCTATAGCCACTTCAACGTAGGCAAGGTGCACTTCCCCTTCGGCCTCTACCCCTCACTGCGCGACAAGCGACGCCAGGGAGATATGGTCGCCATAGGTGCCACATACGGCTACTCATGGATCTTGAGTCCGCACTGGAGCCTTGAGGCAGAGGCAGGACTCGACGTGGGCTATGCATGGTATAAGGAGTTCGACTGCGCCCATTGCGGCACCTACTACGGCAAGGACAGCAAGCCGTTCCTGATGCCAAAGGTGGGAGTAAGCATTGTCTATAACATCAAATAACGGGGAGGCAACAGCATGATGAAGACGAAGATACTTTCTGCAACGGTTCTGCTGGGCTGCGCCCTGACTGCGAACGCACAACGCATAACGCGCACCGAGAGTCTCAAGGACGCGTTCCTGATTGACTATGAGGTGCCACTGACGAAGCCGGCAAGCGACTATGCCACTATAGTGACGCCGCTGCTATGCTCCCCTACCGACACGTTGGCTCTCGAGCCTGTCATAGTGCGCGGTTCACGCAACGTGCGCAAGATGCATCGCGACTATGTGCTCAACCACAAGGGTGAGGAGCCTGCATATATCGCGGCAGCCGACATGCCCGCCACAGTGACTGGCAGTGCCAGCATATCACTGAAAGACTATCCATGGGTACGACACTCGCAGCTCACGCTGTGTGCCAAGACCGAACGTGAGGGATGCTGCACGGTAGAGACCTTGGGTCTTGCCACTGGCGAATGGACCAACTATGTCACTCCGTTCACTCCGGAGTATAACACCGTCGCCATCAACACAGGCAAGGCAGGACAGCTGGAGAAGGACAACCCCGTGCTGGCACATATCTCCAGCTATAAGCCCTACGACCGCACACGTGCACTGCGCAAGGAAGCAGGCATGCTCTATGTGCACTTCGCACTCGACAAGTGGGACATAGACCGCGACATACGCGACAATGCCTCGACTCTGGACCGCATCATCGACGTCACCCGACAGGTGATGAACGACACGACAAGCCTCATAGAGAAGATTCAGATCATTGGTCTTGCCTCTGTCGAGGGTACGGTGAAGCACAACGAGGAGCTGGCAGGCAACCGCGCCAAGGCTCTGCAGCAGTATGTCCAGCAACAGCTGAATCTGCCGGACAGCCTGTTTGATACCGTCAATGGCGGTGAAGCATGGGCTGAGCTGCGCGACCAGATTACCGAACTTGACTTCGAAGGTCGTGACGAGATACTCCGTATCATAGACAACGAGAGCAATCCCGACCGCCGCGAATGGCTCATACGCCGGCACAATGGCGGACAGACCTACCGCTACCTGCGCGACAATGTGCTGGCAGACCAGCGTAACTCGGGCTACCTGCGCATATACTACGACTATGTTCCCGACAAGGCTGCTGCCATCATCAACGAGGCAAGTCAGCTGCTGCAGCAAGAGAAGTACAGCGAAGCACTCAGCAAGCTGCAAGCGGTAAAGAGCGATAGTCGTGCACAGAACGCACTTGGCGTGGCTCTCTACATGACAGGCAATGAGGAGGAGGCACTGCAATGCTTCCGTCGTGCAGCACAGAGTGGCAATGCCGACGCACTGAAGAACCTCGAGCAGCTCGAGCCTTAACGACGGAGAGAACGTAGGAAGACGGAGGGAGACGATAGAAGAAGTACAGGACATACACAACATGACAAGACGATTCCACATAGCGACACTACTGCTTGCAGGCATGCTCATGGCAGCCTGCTCGGAGGATACGGACTTGGTGACACGTGCCACCGAGGGCGATGCCGTACCCTTGCAGCTTGCCGTCTCTATTGGTACGCCTGCCTCAACACGTATGTCGGACGAGACTGTACAGCTCAACAGTAACTTCCGTGGCATCACCGACATACATCTGATACCTTTCGGTACCGACAACATTACGAGCACTACTACCAAGCTCGGTGACTTCCTCAGCCTTGAGAAGCTGTTGAAGCCAAATGCACAGGCTGTAAGCAATGCCCTGCCCGAGATGACCTCGCAGAACACTGCGCTCTATAAGGACGTGAACATACCTATAGGCACAAAGGGCTTCCTGTTCTATGGAATGGCAACACAGGACAACAGCATTACAGACCCACATGTACAAGGCAGACTGACAGCACAGATCACTAAAGATAATACTGTCACCTCTGATTGGAGCAACCTCACTACCCCATCACAGCTTACCTTCTCACTGCAGAGCATCAAGAACAGCAGCGATACGCCCGAGAAGGCAACACGATTGGCTGAGTATATGACCAACATAGCAAATGCGTCGGTAACAACAAGTGGCACTACAACAAAATGGGAGAGCTACACTGCAGGCACCGAGATAAAGGAGCTGCACGCGTCGTTCATCCAGAACATAGCAGGGTCGTCCAACTCCATACAGGCACTGCTTCAGGACTTGTACACTAACCTGAATACCAACTACTCGTCAGATGCCATGGCACTTGCCATCATTGAGCAGATTGAGGTAGGTGCAGACATCGACACAAATAACAAGCTGACACTAAATACCGCTTATGACAACTATCCAGGTGAGTTAGGTCTGCCCGATGGTACTGCCTCCATGGAATGGGACAAGACAGACAACAAGTTCGAGCCTTTCGGCGGCACGACAGGAACAGGAACCGGTAGCATCAGTGTCTCCGACCTGACCGACTTTGTCTATCCGCCATGTCTGTACTACCGAGTAAACACAGGCGTCAAGACATCAAGCTCGGCACAGCAGAGCAACTATGACAACAATAACGACTGGACAACGATATTGAGCAAGTATAGCGGCGCCAGTGTCGATGGCACTACCAAGTCGGTTGCACTGACCAAGGCAATACAGTATGCCGTAGGTCGCTACGATGTGACGGTGAAGTGCAGTGATGCAACATTGCCAGACAAGAACGGTACCAATGTCACTGTACCTGCAGAAGGCTTCCCTGTCTCAGCTGTGTTCGTGGCAGGACAGAAGTCAGT
>CAYXLA010000175.1:0-3620 GCA_964465765.1 uncultured Bacteroidaceae bacterium
ATCGTGCATCGGGCTACAACTTGATACATATAGAATAAAGTACGCGTACCTTATTCTATATGTAGCAACGTTTGTAGCTTACACGTAACACATTGGTCAATAGAGGCACCTTGTAAGTGCTACTATTATCCTCCGTTTAGGTTCCGTTTAAGTTCCGCGGATTAAATTATCTATGTTTATGTTACGTAGATGTTCGGCGGACTATGTAATCAAGCATTTATTATTTACTTGATATCCAGCCATTTACCCCCCCGTTTAGTAGAGGACTTGGTGCCGTAGTTATATCCGTAGCCATAACCGTAGCCATAGCCATAGCGGTAGTAGCCATTGCCATAGCCACCGCTGCCTTCGGTGCCATTGAGGATGATGCCCATGTTGCGATGCTTCTTCTCGTCGTAGAGCTTCTGCAGGTCCTTGACCATGGAACGTTCGAGCAGTCCACTGCGGACAACGAAGATGACACGGTCGGCATACTGCTCGAGTATCTGCGTGTCGGCAACTATCTCTACAGGCGGACAGTCGACGAAGATGTAGTCGTACTGGTCGCGGAACATGTCGAACATAGGTGCAAGAGCGTCGCTATAGAGCAACTCGGTGGGGTTAGGCGGCATGGTTCCCATAGGAAGTACATGCATACCTTCGACGCCATCGGCCGTGACGATGAGCTTCTGCACATCGGTCTCCTTACCGCTGAGGTAGTCTGTCAAGCCGCGTGAGGGACTTCCTACATACTCTGATGATGTGCCACGACGCAGGTCGCAGTCGATGACAAGCACCTTCTTGCCACGTATGGCAAACGACTTCGCCATGTTGACCGACAGGAAGCTCTTGCCACTGCCGGCATTGAAAGAGGTGAGGAGGATGACATTGGCACGACTGCTGTCGCTCTTCGAGACGAACTCTATGTTGGTGCGGAGCACACGGAAGGCTTCGTTGATGACATCGCGCTTGCCTGGCTGTACGACGATGACGTGCTTGTCGACAGTCTTCTTGCGGAACTCCCACCAGCGTCGCTTGGCTTCGCCAATATAATAAGGTATCTCGCCAAGGAACGGAATGGTGAGATTCTCGAGGTCCTTGCGGCCACGTACCTTGGTGTTGGACGTCTCGCGCACGAAGATGACGACAACAGGTGCAAGCACTCCGAGCATGAAGGCAACGAGCAGGATGTTGCGCTTGACAGGTGCTACGGGCTGCAGCTTGCCGTTAGGTGCAGAGATGATGCGGGTGTTATAGGCTGTGAATGCCTGCGACAGCTCGTTCTCCTCACGCTTCTGCAGCAGGAAGAGGTAGAGTGACTCCTTGACTTGCTGCTGACGACCGACGGACTGCAGATACTTGGCCTGATTGGGGCTCGAGGCTATCTGCGAACGTGTGGTCTGTTCGCTCTCCTCAAGATGAGAGATCTGTGTGTCGAGACTCATGATGAGGTTGTTGATGCTGGCAAGTATGGCTTCGCGCAAGGAGGCGAGGTTCTGGTCGAGGTCGAGGACAAGAGGATTGCTCTCACTGGAATTGGACACCAGACTGTTGCGCTGCAGGAGTGTGGTGTTGTACTCTTCTATCTGGTTCTCTATGGCAGGGCTCTCGACGCCTGAGTTGACTGGAAGCAAGCGGTTCTGCTTGTTGTCTTCGGTGAGATAGCCTTTGACATATTCGCAGATGGCACGCTGGGTGCTGAGCTGGAGTATCTGGTTGTTGTTCTCCTTGGACTGCTCCATGTAGAGCGATGATGCTGCCTCGACGTCGGGAAGGAGATGTGAGCTCTTGTAGGACGATATGTCTTCGTCGACATCGCCAAGCTCGCGCTCAATGACGCCAAGTCGCTCGGTGATGAAGTTGCTGGTGGCTATGGTCATGAGGTTCTTGTCGTTCATCCAACTCTCCTTATAGACGGAGATGATCATGTTGATGATGTCCTCGGCACGGTTGGCAAGTACATCGGTATAGGACAGCACGATGACCGTTGACTTCTCGTCGGCAAGGCTTGCGCTGAGGTTGGTCTTGATGTGTTCGGTCATGTCGTAGAGGTTGGTACGGCTGACGTATATCTCGTCGGGGTCTTCGAGGAAGGCATCGAAGCCCATAGCTGGTACCACGGTGATGTTGCCTACTGGCGTCTGCAGCTTGGTATTGTACTGACCGGTGATTGGGTCGTCGGGCAGGTCGTCCTCACCCGACAGCTTGAAGTCGGATACCTCGAAGGATGTGTTGTCCTTAAGGCTAAGGGTGATGCTGGCATTCTGCTCGGGCAAGAGGTCATGGAAGATGACCTTGACGGGCAGGGTCTCTTTGTAGAGCACCTGTTTGTGGAAGGTGCCAGACACACGATACTCTACGTCGTAGTCCATGCGCTTGCCTACCTCGAGCAAGACGTCGTGCGCCTGAATGGCATTGAGCTCGTTGTTGACATTGGTGTTGCCGGAGGAGAAGCCCATGCCGGAGAACATAGATGCCACATCGCTCGACACAGACGTCGACTTACCATCTTCCTTGACGAGGATGGTGGCAGAACGCTGATAGGATGGCGGGGTTCGGAGCAGATAGATGATGGCTATGCCAAGACATACCGCAAGCGACAGGACGAACCATCGCCAGTGTGAGAGGCAGAGGTAGCAGAGGTCCTTGAGAGTCAGGAACTGCTCTTCCTGAGCGGTATTTTGTTTACGTGGGGTCGGGTTACTCATATCTAAATATATAATATGGTGTAGTTATATATATAATAATGGTGTATGTGCTACTTCAAGAGTACGGCAATGGAGGTTAGCAGCGAGGCTACGCTCACCCAGAAGGATGTGGAGAGGACGTTGTTGCCATTGACCGTGGACTGACGCTTACGGACGTTGTTGGGGTCGACATAGACCACATCGTTCTGCTGCAAGTAGGCGACAGGAGAGTTCATGACACTGTCGGTATCGGTGAGGTCGACACGATAGGCATACTGCTTGCCGTCCTGTGTGCGAATGACCAGGACGTTGTCGCGACGGCCTTGGATGGTAAGGTCACCGGCTTTGCTCAGTGCATCGAACAAGGTCACACGGTCGCGGTCGATGTTGTACTGCCCAGGGTTGTTGACTTCACCCATAACAGAATAGTGCAGGTTCTCGAACTCGACAGTGACAACAGGGTCCTTGACGAGGTCCTGTGAGACGAGCTTCTGCTTGATGGTCTCGGCAACCTGTTCGCGCGTCATGCCTAATATCTCCACCTTTCCCAGTACGGGGAAGTCGATGCAGCCATCGGATGTGACGCTGTAGCAGGACATCTGCTGACTATAGGAGGAGCCTGTCGTTGAGCCCACACGATATGATGATACGGGCAGGTTGAAGAGCTCTGACAGCTGTGGGTCTCTGCTCTTGACGACGATGGAGACCTTGTCACCGTTCTGAATCTTGATGAGCTGCTCTTCTGCGCCAAGGACGATGCCGTCGGGGATGTCCTGCATGTAGCTGATGTTCTTTGGCGTTGAGCAGGAGAACAAAATGATGGACAGCAACATTGTCAGTCCATAGCTTAGTAATGGCTTAAAATTCATATTTTTGATCAATTTATATTACGTGTTATGCCCCAGTCTGCGCTGCGCTTAGACAGGGGTTACTCATTAGTGTACCTCTTCGAGG
>CAYXLA010000176.1:0-3571 GCA_964465765.1 uncultured Bacteroidaceae bacterium
ACGCGCGCGCGTTCCTTATATATATAGGGAGTAGGTACCCGACTATCTTGGAGTCGGTAGGGATTTATCTCCATGTTCCACAATGTTAGCATCATGCCGTGGTGCCTCGAAGAGGTACACTAACGAGTAACCCCAGCCTAAACGCAGTGCAGACTGGGGATAGGAGTGACGCCATATTCCCGTGCCTCGGAGAGGTACACGCGCCACAGGACATAAATAGATTCACCCAACACTACCTTGGTCCGAGTTCGATGACTTCAAGGTCTTTGAACGTGCCACCATCAATCTTGAATCGGACGAGCGTGCGTACCTTATGGAAGCCATAGATGCCGGCAGCACCTGGGTTAATGTGCAGGATGCCGAGCGTCTGGTCATATTTCACTTTAAGTATGTGTGAATGTCCGCTGACGAACAGCTTCGGGCGTTCCGCCTTCAGCACCTCACGTATTGAAGGGTCGTAATGTCCTGGATAGCCGCCAATATGTTTCATGAGTACCGAAGCACCCTCTACGGTGAACCGTTGTATCTCTGGATAGACCACACGCACATCCTGTCCGTCGGCATTGCCACGTACAGCCCTCAGCGGTCTGAAAGCATTCAGCCTGTCTGCCAACTCTATTGAGCCGATGTCTCCAGCATGCCAAATCTCATCACACGGTTCAAAGTACTTCAGATAGCGGTCGTCCCAGTATCCGTGTGTATCCGACATTAGTCCTATCGTCTTCATACCGGAGTCAGCCCCATCTGTTTAGCACGTTCCATCAGGAAGTCGATCTCTGCATCGTGTTCGTTTGGCAGACCGTCGTCGAGTATTGCATTCTTCAATGCCTGCTTCAGCTCTCCCACCTCACGTCCAGGCTTCAGTCCGAACATCTGCATAATCTCGTTTCCGTCGACATAAGGTTGGAAGTTGCGACGATGGTCCTTCTCTTTAAGGTCTGCCAACTTCTGACGTACAATCTGGAAGTTGTTCAGGAAGCGTTGTTTCTTCTCGAGGTTCTTCGACGTTATATCTGCCTCGCACAGCAACATCAAGTCCTCTATGTCTTCTCCTGCCTCGAACAACAGTCTCCTTACAGCCGAGTCCGTTACCACATCATCGGCAATGACGATAGGTCGCATGTGCAGTTCTACCAACTTCTTGACGTACTTCATCTTCTCGTTCATCGGCAGCTTCATGCGCTGGAATATCTTCGGCACCATCTTGCCACCAATGTAGTCGTGATTATGGAACGTCCATCCCTGCGCATTGTCCCAGCGTTTCGATGCCGGCTTACCGATGTCGTGCAGCAGAGCAGCCCATCGCAGCCAGAGGTTGTCTGTATGCTTGCTGATGTTATCGAGTACCTGCAGCGTATGGTAGAAGTTATCCTTGTGTGCCCTGCCATTGCGGCTCTCCACTCCTTGCAGTGCTGCAAGCTCGGGGAATATAAGTTCCAGCAGGCCGCAACGTTCCAGCTCTACGAAGCCTATCGACGGTGTTGGCGACAGCAGTATCTTGTTCAACTCTTCGTCGATGCGTTCCTTTGAGATTATGTTGATGCGTTCCTTGTTGCGACATAGCGAGTCGAACGTCTCGTCATCGATGCGGAAGTTCAGCTGTGTGGCAAAGCGTACGCACCTCATCATACGCAGTGGGTCGTCGCTGAACGTTATGTCCGGATCCAATGGTGTACGTATGATGCCGTCTTCAAGGTCGAGCACGCCGTCGAATGGGTCAACTAGTTCGCCGTATCGATCGCTGTTAAGGCATACAGCCAAAGCATTGATGGTGAAGTCGCGACGGTTCTGGTCGTCCTCGAGAGTGCCATCCTCGACTATAGGCTTGCGCGAGTCGTGCGTGTACGATTCCTTTCGTGCGCCCACAAACTCTATCTCCTGTCCATGATACTTCACCTGTGCCGTGCCGAAGTTCTTGAAGACAGACAAGTGGGCAGCCCTGCCTAAACGGTGCGCAAAGGCTTGTGCCATCTTGATGCCACTGCCTACAACCACCACGTCAATATCGGTCGACGGACGTTGCAGGAACAGGTCCCGCACATAGCCTCCCACTACATAGCACTCCATGTGCAGCTCATCGGCAGTCTGCTGTATCTGCTGGAATATGCTCTTCGAGAAGCATGCCTTCAGCTCTTCGTTAGTCAGATGTATCATTTCAGAGAAATATCACTTCGGGGAACAACCTTCCCGAAAACGGCTTGCAAAGATACACGAAAGAAACGGAAAATCTCTAATTTTGCCTTCGTTACAAGATAGGTGGGTTCTATAAATTGGCTTTGTCAGATTGCGAGGCTATTTTCGAGGGCAATTTGTCTGAGAGCAAAGGAGTATAGCGGGCTATACGACTGAGCGAACAGACGAATTGGACCGAAAAGAGACCGCAAGATGACAAAACGTAACTCATTAGTTAATTTATTGTTTCATTACGGTGGGAATTTATAGAACCCACCATAAGCAACACCATTATGAAGAAATCAGCCATACTCCCTGCACTGCTGCTAAGCGCGACATTGTTGTCCATATCATCGTGCGATGATACCGACAAGCAGGCTGCAGCCAAACTTGCCGAAGCACAAGAAGCCTATGAGGCAGGCAACTACGAACAAGCCCGCATGTTGGCAGACAGCATCAAGGTGCTGTTCCCTAAAGCTTACGACGTACGTCATCAGAGCAACCGCCTCATACAAGACATAGAGCTCGCGGCAGAGCAACGCAATGTGGCATGGCTCGACAGCATCATCACTGTCAAGCAAGACAGCCTCAACCTGCTGAAGAGTCGTTTCACACTTGAGAAAGATGCCGAATATCAGCAGACAGGCAACTACTTCGCTCCTTCGCAGGTAGTCGAGAAGAATCTGCATCGTTCCTATCTGCGCTTCCAGACCGACGAGGCAGGACAGCTCAGCATGACCTCTATCTATTGCGGCAGTAGCAACATACATCACACTTCTGTACGTGTGACGGCTCCCGATGGTTCCTATGCCGAGACGCCTGCATCGTCCGACAGCTACGAGACCACCGATATGTCCGAGCACATCGAGAAGGCTGACTATAAATATGGAGCCGACGGCGGAGTCATCGACTTCATCTGCCTTAACCGCGACAAGAACCTGAAGGTGACATTCCAGGGCGACCGTCAGTACAATGCCACCATGTCTGCTGCCGACCGCAATGCAGCAGCCAGCGTCAGTGAGCTGTCTCGTCTGCTCGCCTCCATCACCAATGCCGGCAAGATGAAGGAAGAGTCCACCCTGAAGATACGCTTCATCGAGCGCAAGATATCAGAACGCAGCGATGCTGCAGAGGAGTAACAGGAATGTTGAACGGGTTATGTTTTATGTGTTATGTGATAGACATTGATAGGACGTGGTGCCTTTAACGTGTAGCGTTAAGCGTGCTGCGTGCTGTGTGAAAGATACTGATGGGGCGTGGTGCCTTTAACGTGTAGCGTTAAGCGTGCTGCGTGAAGCGTGACACAGGTATTAAGATGAGGCATTGTGAATATGTCTACGCTATAGGACGTGGTGCCTCGAAGAGGTACATTATATGGATAACCCCTGTCTAAGCGCAG
>CAYXLA010000177.1:0-3513 GCA_964465765.1 uncultured Bacteroidaceae bacterium
TCACATCGTTCGATGTGAGCACTCACAACGTTCGATGTGAGACGACTTAAGTTATACTCTGCAACGAGTTAAGTTATATTCTGCAACGACTTTAGCCTGATGTCTGCAGTCGCAAACCTGCATGAACGAAAAAACCACAACACCTGAGGATGTTTGCCTCAGACGTTGTGGTTGTACTGTTAGTGTAAAATAGGGTAGTGGAGCGTGCGCTGTTACAGTGCGGCGAGCTCTATTACCTTCTCGACAGCTTGGCTCAGTCCGTCGGCTTTCTTGCCTCCGGCAGTAGCGTAGTGAGGCTGTCCGCCGCCGCCACCTTGTATCAGCTTTCCTGCTTCGCGTACCAGCTGACCGGCGTTGAGGTTGTGTTCCTTCACGAGGTCTTCGCTCATCATGACGCTAATCAGCGGTTTGTCGTTGTCGACGGTGCCGATTACGCAGAACAGGCCTGTGGGCACAGCTTCGCGAATCTTGAACACAAGGTTCTTCGCCTGGTCGGGTGTCATTGGCAGGATGCCCTTGACGAGTGTCACGCCATTCTTCTTCTCGGCATTGTCCACCAGCTTGTCCTTCAGTCTGCCGATTGCTTCTGCCTGGAAGTGTTCTATCTTCTTCCTCATCTCGTCGTGCTCGTCGATGTACTTCTTGAGCACGCCTGTCAGGTCGGGAGCGTTGTTGAACAGTGCACGTATGCCCTTCAGCGTGTCTTCCATCATGTAGATGGCTTCCTCGAGCTTGCTGCCTGTGATGGCCTCGATGCGGCGCACGCCGGCGGCAACACTACTCTCGCTGATTATCTTGAACATGCCAATGGCGCCAGTGGACTTCACGTGTATACCGCCGCACAGCTCCATGCTGTCGCCAAACTGAACCATGCGCACCTTGTCGCCATACTTCTCGCCGAAGAGTGCCAATGCTCCGAGCTTTCGTGCTTCGTCGATTGGCATGTCGCGGTGTTCCTGCAACGGGATGTTCAGACGAATCTTCTCATTGACAATTCTCTCGACTGTGCGTATCTCTTCATCGGTAACTTTCTGGAAGTGGGAGAAGTCGAAGCGCAGTATGTCGGGCGATACGAACGAACCTTTCTGCTCTACGTGTGTGCCGAGCACCTGGCGCAGGGCTGCATCGAGAAGGTGCGTTGCAGAGTGATTGGCTGCACTGGCGTTGCGCTTCTCGGTGTCTACGCATGCCATGAAGGCTGCTTCCGGATGTTCGGGCATCTTGTTGGTGATGTGTACGCTGATGCCGTTCTCGCGCTTGGTATCGATGATCTCGACCGTGTCGTGCTCGCTGACCAGTACACCAGTCTCGCCAACCTGACCGCCCATCTCGCCATAGAACGGCGTGGTGTCGAGTACAATCTGATAGAAGCTGCTCTTCTTCTGTGTGACCTTGCGGTAGCGCAGAATGTGACAGTCGTGTTCGCTGAAGTCGTAGCCCACAAACTGAGGCTCGCCTTCGCGCAGTGTTATCCAGTCTCCTGTCTCTACGGCGGCAGCATTGCGTGCACGCTGCTTCTGCTTCTGCATCTCTTCGTTGAACTGCTGCTGGTCTACCGACAGTCCGTTCTCACGGCAAATCAGTTCGGTGAGGTCGAGTGGGAAGCCGTAGGTATCGAACAGCGTGAATGCCTGAACACCGTCGAGCTCGGTCTTGCCGGCAGCCTTAACGTCTGCCATTGCCTTGCTGAGCAGGCTTATTCCCTTGTCGAGAGTGCGGAGGAAGGAGTCTTCCTCTTCCTTCATGACCTTGACGATGAGCTCGCGCTGTGCTTCGAGCTCAGGATATGCTCTGCCCATCTCGCGTATCAGCACAGGCACGAGCTTGTAGATGAATGCTTCTTTCTGTCCGAGGAACGTGTAGGCGTAGCGCGTAGCACGGCGCAGGATGCGGCGGATTACGTAGCCTGCCTTGGCATTGCTCGGCAGCTGTCCGTCGGCAATCGAGAAGGCAATAGCGCGCAGATGGTCGGCAACGACACGCATTGCAACGTCGGTCTGCTCGTCCTTGCCGTATTCCAGTCCCGAAAGACGGCATATCTCTTTTATTATAGGCTGGAAGATATCGGTGTCGTAGTTGGAGTGCTTGCCCTGCAGCGCACGAACCAAGCGTTCGAAGCCCATGCCGGTGTCGATGACACGTGCAGGCAGTGGCTCCAGTGAATGGTCGGCCTTACGGTTGTACTGCATGAAGACGAGGTTCCAGATCTCAATGACCTGCGGATGGTCTTTGTTCACCAGTTCACTGCCAGGGATTTGTGCTTTCTCCTCCGGCGTACGTGAGTCAAGATGAATCTCCGAGCACGGACCACAGGGACCGGTATCGCCCATTTCCCAGAAGTTGTCGTGCTTGTTGCCGTTGATGATGTGGTCGGCAGGCAGATACTGTGCCCAATATCCGGCAGCTTCATCGTCGCGTTCCAGACCTTCGTCGGCAGCACCTTCGAACACTGTGGCATAGAGATCGGCAGGATTGAGCTTCAGCACTTCTGTCAGGTATTCCCATGCCCAGCCTATTACCTCTTTCTTGAAGTAATCGCCAAAGGACCAGTTGCCAAGCATCTCGAACATGGTGTGGTGGTAGGTGTCGTGACCGACCTCCTCAAGGTCGTTGTGCTTGCCGCTGACGCGGAGACACTTCTGCGAGTCGGTGACGCGTGTCCACTTGGCAGGGCGATTGCCGAGGATGATGTCCTTGAATTGGTTCATTCCGGCATTGGTGAACATCAGTGTCGGGTCGTCTTTGATTACCATTGGTGCGGAGGGCACTTTGTGGTGTCCTTTGCTCTCGAAGAAACCTGTAAAGGAATCCCTTATCTCATTTGCAGTCAACATAGTATCTCTTTTTATAAAAACTGCGCAAAGATAGCGGTTCTTTTTATTACTTTTGTCCGTGCCGCCGTAAAAATGCGGCTCTACGGCAGGTCCACGGATGTGGCGTGCGTGCATGCAGATAAGGAGAAGACGTGAAGTGATGGAAGAAAAGCAGAACTCTAGGTTGTACTACTCGATAGGTGAAGTGGCAGACATGTTCGGACTGAACGAGTCGACACTGCGCTTTTGGGAGAAGGAGTTCCCGAAGCTGAACCCCGAGAAGGGCGCACGCGGCGTCCGGCGCTACACTCAGAGTGACATCGAGCAGATTCGTCTGATACACCACTTGGTGAAGGTGCAGGGGCTGACCATTCAGGGAGCACGCGAACGTCTTAGGCTGAACCGCACCAACGTGTCGCGCGATGCGGAGATTCTGCAACGTCTCATCGACGTGCGCCGACAGCTTGTAGAAATGCGCGATGCGCTCGACTCGTTCACTTACGACCAGGTGAACCGTCTCGCCGACAATCTGGCAGACGAGGACATGCGGCAAAGCGGCAGTGCAGAAGCTGAGTGAATGTAATCAATGACGCCTGCTTCGCACGGGGGATCAGTAGAAATATTGTGGGGACAGCGAAATATGTTCATATCCTGTGGCGCGTGTACCTCTTATAAGGTGTTGAGTGTTGGGTGTTGAGTG
>CAYXLA010000178.1:0-3507 GCA_964465765.1 uncultured Bacteroidaceae bacterium
GTGTTGGGTGGTGAGTGTTGGGTGGTGAGTGTTGGGTGGTGAGTGTTGGGTGGTGGATACTTGTCCGATAGCGCGTGTACCTCTCCGAGGCACGGGATATGAACAGATTCCACTGTCCCCACTATATTTCTATTGATTCCACGCTTCACGCTTCACGCAGCACACAAACAAAGCGAGCCCTGGGATACGTTTCTTACGCGCTTCCGGGACTCGCCGTTTTAGTGAATGTCTACGCAGCCGGAGTTATCGGGTCTGCGCAGGCTGCGAGTGCTGATCAGAAGTTGCAGGGCTGATGATGAAGATGCTCTGGCAAAATTCTCAGCCCCACGCAGGCTGTGTGTACTGATCAGAAGTTGTAGGACACTGAGGCCTGCCAGTTACGGGGCTCGCCAGGCACGAGCTGGTTGCCGAGACTCTGGTTGCAGTAGTCCTTGTCGAACAGGTTGTTGACGTTGACGCCAAGGCGCACGCCATTGCGCAAGGTGTAGCTCAGTCCGAGGTCGGTCATCCAGTATGCCTTATACCACAGTGTGTTTGCAGCATTGCGGTAGACCTTGTCCATGTATGTGACACTGAGGTTGGCACCGAAGCCACGCAGGAAGCCACGCGATGCACGATAGTCGGCATAGGCATAGAAGTTGTTCTTGGGCACGTTGGTGAACTGCTTGCCCTCGCTGCTATATTCGGTCATGTACTTGTTTTTCGCCAGATGCACGTACTTGGCATCGGTATATCCATATCCTGCCGTGAGGCTGAGGTCGTACACCGGTGTGTAGGTCACGTCGATGTCGAAGCCCTTCGAGCGCATCTGCCCCACTTGTCCCATGATGGTCTTCTGCGAACCGTCGGCACCTTCGGTCGTGCCAAGGTTGACGTTCATGTTATACTTCTTGATGTAGAACACGCTGGCGTTGACCGACAGCTTGTTGCCCAGCTCGTACTTCAGTCCGCCTTCCCACTGGTAGCCTTTCTGAGGCTTGAACACTTCGCCGCCGTCGTTGCTTGGTGTGAACTCGTTGCCGTTGCGGTCGATGTAAATGTAGTTGGCGTTATAGAAGGTATAGATAGGCTTGAAGTATGTGCCGAACGATGCGTAGAGCGACAGCGACTTTGTGGGCTCATAGACGGCGCCGCCACGGAATGTGAATGCACTCGTAGCCATGCGTGTGTATGTGCTCTTGTCGACATCCTCAAACTTGCGCTTGCCGTCGATGGTGGGCAGGTTGCTTATGCGCTTGTAGTTGTAGAGGTCGTAGCGTCCTGCCAGCATGACCTTGAGCTGTGGCAGCAGTTCGATGAGGTCCTGCGCATAGAATCCATGCATCCAGCGGTCTTGCGGTGTCGCCTTGCTGAAGCGTGTCTTCATCCATCCCAGGCTGACGCCCTGGTATGAGCTGCCGTGTGCGCCCAGTGCCGATCCCCATACGTCGTAGCCGTCGTCCTCGGTGACGCTGCTGTCGAGCACGAAGTTATAGCCCGAGTAGCTGACGCGGCGCATGTAGATGAGCGAATAGCCTGCCAGATATGTGTGCTTGATGCTTCCCGTGCTGACCTTGCCGCTGAGCTCAATCTGGTTGTTGAAGGTCTTGGCTACGTGCGAGAATCGCAGCGGATAGCTGTAGTAGATGCTGTCCAGGCAGATGTATGTGCGCTTGCCGTTGCGCTCGTAGTAGTGGTTGTAGATGGCGTCGGAGCTTGTGAGGTAGTCCAGCGACTCTGTGCCGAAATAGTCGATGTCGTCGTACGTGTAGCTGGCACGCTCGCTCAGCTTCATGGCATCGTTGAAACGGTGGTTCCACTCTGCCGTCAGGCTCCAGCCACGGTTGTACATGAAGTCGCTCTCGCTGTTATAGCGTGCCTTCTTGTCCAGCCCTGGCAGCGACTCATTGGTCTTCAGGTAGAGCTGTCCGGTAGCTGCGTCATACACGTCATAGCTCATGACGTCGGGCAGACCTATTTCTGTGGAGTAGTAGTCGTCGTTGCCGCTCCAGCGCACCAGAATGTTGTCCTTCTCGCCGAGCTGTCCGCCAATGGCAAAGTAGCCCGACAGACGTCGGCGCTCGTTGTCACGCCATCCGTCGGTGTGCTGGTAGTTGAAGTGTGCCAGATAGTTCAGCGGTCCCACCAGCTTGCCGCCCATGCCCACGGTGGTCTGCATGTTGTGCCAGCTGCCATAGCTCATGCGCACGTTCATGTGGTTCTCTGCCGTCGGCGTACGACGCACGATGTTTATGACGCCCCCCACGGCACTCTGTCCGTAGAGCACCGACGCCGGTCCCTTGAGCAGCTCAATGCTCTGAGCCGACGTAAGGTCCATCACCGGGTAGCTGTTGTCAATCGACGAGCGCTCGTCGCGCACGCCGTCGACCATGATGACGCTGTGGTCGAAGCCACGGATCGAGATCTGCTGGAATGCGCCGTATGAAGTGTTCACCCTGACACCCGGCAGGAAGTTCGCCGCCTTCTGAATGTCGGTGATGCCGCGGTTCTCCAGCGTCACGGCACTGATGTTGTTTGTAGAGATGGGGAGGTCCTTCGGCAACGCATCTATGCGTGTCACGTTCATCACTCTCTTGTTTGCTGTCACACTCACCTCACCGATGCTGAACACCGTGTCCTCCATGTTCGTGAGGTTCTTCCTTGTCTGCGCGCCGGCGTTTGCCTGCACCAGCAGCAATCCTGCAGCAAGGATAAAGACTGTCTTTTTCATCCTTTCCTCAAAGGTCTTTTAGAAGTTTATAATACCTATTTTCTTCACGAACCTTGACGTGTCCAGATTCTGCACGGCAGTAGTGCTGCCTGAGGAGGAGGAGGATGTGAATATGTACGCGCACGCTAAAGAAAGTCCGTCCGCACATGTTCGGACACGACAGCGCCGCCGCAGTGTGCGCTGCCTCGCGCAGCCTCGTCGGCGTTTTCTTCCTTTAGTGTGGTGTGTGCCTCTCTGTCCAACTCCTGGGAACGGTCGCATCACGGTTCGACGGCTTGGCAGGTCTTCTGGCTCCCGTCAGGAAAGGACGGACGAATCTTCCCATCTGCATCGTTTGCGGACTTCTCCGCTGCCGACAGTGATTCACCTTCAATCCGCCACCTGTCCTTATGCGCATCTCCGGACAGTGCGAATCCCGACTTTCCCTCATCCTCCACCGCACATCTGCATCCACTCCCCTCTTCGGGGGTGGCAGTGCCGACGACACGGCAGGAATTTAGACGGTTACAGCTGCAGGAACAGCTCCGGCATTCCACCGGATTCCCTTGCGCCCCGCAGACTGTCACATCTGCAAGGCTACCTAAACCGGCGGCAAAGCTACAACAAATCTAAACGTAGTGTGTGTCCTGAGGGAAAATTCTAGCGTGATGCGTGTTGGGTGTTGAGTGTTGGGTGTTGGGTGTTGAGTGTTGGGCATTCAGAGGACGTGGTGCCTCGAAGAGGTACACTAATGGTAAGCCTAGCCTAAGCGCAGCGCAGACTGGGGATAGCACGAAAGTGCAAAGTATGTTAATGAG
>CAYXLA010000179.1:0-3502 GCA_964465765.1 uncultured Bacteroidaceae bacterium
TGATAAAAGTCCGTCCCTTTAGGGAAGGATTTAGGAAAGGCATCACGCATCACGCATCACGCATCACGCTTCACCGCACCTACGGTGCGCAAAAAAGCAGGGAAGCCGGAAAAGCTCCGTCTAGGGAACTCTTCCGGCTTCGCCGTAAATCGTTGTCCGTGCGTGGCGGCAGGTAATTTATTTCTTGACCTTGCCGTAGCGGCTCATGAACTTGTCCACACGTCCTGCTGTGTCGACCAGCTTAGACTTGCCGGTGTAGAACGGGTGTGACGAGCTGGAGATCTCAAGCTTTACAACAGGGTAGGTCTCGCCCTCGAACTCAACGGTCTCACTTGTCTTGCAGGTTGAACGCGACAGAAACATATCGCCGTTCGACATGTCCTTGAATACCACAGGACGGTAATTGTCTGGATGAATGCCTTTCTTCATTATCGTAGATGTTTTTTTTTGTTATGTTCTTGTTTGACAGATATCTTGGTAAATATGCGTGTAATGGTCTTTTCTCGTCGTCTCCGGCCCTTGCCGGATTTTCAAGGCGCAAAGTTATGGCTTTTGTTGCAATCGCAAAACGTTTTGCATGCAAATTTCTCTGCGCCGGCGCGAAAATCGCTTTTTAATGGTCCGCGGAACCATCAAGTCCTCGCGGACTTGTCCGGTCCGCTGATTTTTTATTATCCGCGGAACTTAAACGGAATTTAGACGGATTTTTAAGTCCTTGCGGACTTACCAGGTCCTGGTGCATACAAATGGTCCGCGGATAAAATCAACACCACCTAGGAGAGTGAAGAATGAGAAATTCTGCTGGCGGCGTTGCCGTGTCGCGCGGAAAGCGTAACTTTGGCAACTAATAGTTAGAAAAAAGGAAAGAT
Organism: uncultured Bacteroidaceae bacterium; assembly: GCA_964465765.1. Lineage (GTDB taxonomy): Bacteria > Bacteroidota > Bacteroidia > Bacteroidales > Bacteroidaceae > Bacteroides. The sequence goes on from CAYXLA010000179.1 coordinate 870, forward strand.
GGAAGTCATCAAGACAGAGATAGACGGCGTGGTCGTCGTGGAGCCGCGCATCTTCGGCGATGCACGCGGATACTTCTTCGAGTCGTTCTCGCAGCGCGAGTTCGTGGAGAAGGTTGCCAATGTGGTGTTTGTGCAGGACAATGAGAGCAAGTCGTGCTACGGCGTGCTGCGCGGTCTGCACTTCCAGAAGCCGCCATATGCACAGAGCAAGCTGGTGAGGGTGGTGCGTGGTGCCGTGCTGGACGTGGCTGTGGACATACGCCGCGGTTCGCCGACCTACGGACAGCATGTGGCTGTGGAGCTGACCGAGGACAACCACCGCCAGTTCTTCATCCCGCAGGGCTTCGCCCACGGCTTCAGCGTGCTGACGCCCGAGGTGGTGTTCCAGTATAAGTGCGACAACTTCTACGCTCCGCAGAGCGAGGGAGCACTGGCATGGGACGACCCCGATCTGGGCATCGACTGGCGACTGCCGAAGGAGGACGTGATGCTCTCGGAGAAAGACCGTCACCACGGCAGACTCAAGGACCTGGACAGCCCGTTTGAGTACGGCAAGTTCTGAAGACCGCCCATGGCGCCAACGACGGCGGAAGGACGGACCGGAAGGAGAGACGACGGAGAGATTTTTTATAGGACCTACCATAACACGTATACATATATATATGAAAGGAATAGTACTTGCAGGCGGTAGTGGCACGAGGCTCTACCCCATCACGAAAGGAGTGTCGAAGCAGCTGTTGCCCATCTTCGACAAGCCGATGATATACTACCCCATATCGACGCTGATGCTGGCGGACATCAGGGACATACTGATAATATCGACCCCGCACGACCTGCCGAGCTTCCGCCGCCTGCTGGGCGACGGCAGCGACTATGGCGTGCACTTCGAGTATGCCGAGCAGCCATCGCCGGACGGATTGGCACAGGCATTCATCATCGGCGAGAAATTCGTTGGCGACGACACTGCCTGTCTGGTGCTGGGCGACAACATATTCCACGGAGCAGGCTTCGGCGCCATGCTGAAGGAGGCGAGGCGTGCTGCCGAGGAGGATGGCAAGGCCACCATCTTCAGCTACTGGGTGAGTGACCCCGAGAGGTATGGCGTGGCGGAGTTTGACCGCGAGGGCAACTGCCTGAGCATCGAAGAGAAGCCCAAGAACCCCAAGTCGAACTATGCCATCACGGGACTGTACTTCTACCCGAACCGTGTGGTCGACATTGCCAAGCACATAAAGCCGTCGGCACGCGGCGAACTTGAGATTACGACCGTCAACCAGCAGTTCCTGGAAGACGGACAAGTGAAGGTGCAGCTCATGGGACGCGGCTTCGCATGGCTCGACACCGGCACGCACGACTCGCTGTCGGAAGCCTCGACATTCATAGAGGTCATTGAGAAACGTACGGGACTGAAGGTGGCATGTCTGGAAGGCATCGCCTACAGAAAGGGATGGATCAGCGCCGACAAGATGCGTGAGGTGGCACAGCCCATGCTGAAGAACGAGTACGGACAGTATCTGCTGCGCGTCATCGATGAGGTGGAACGCACCGGCAACCCGAACCTCCTGATGTGAGGAAGAAAACGACAATTTGTAGAACCCACCCTAGAGAAGAAAGGACAAAGGAAAGAGATGAATATACTCGTAACAGGTGCCAACGGACAGTTGGGACACGAAATGGTGCGCGTGGCAGGGATTAGCCGCCACAAATACTACTTCAGCGATGTGGCTGGCGACTGGATGGCGCTGGACATCACCGACCGTGAGGCTGTGTGCCGCGCGGTGAAGAGTCTGGGTATCGACGTCATAGTGAACTGCGCCGCCTATACCAACGTCGACAAGGCTGAGGACGAGCCCGACAAGGCAGACCTGATAAACAACCGCGCGGTGGAGAACCTCGCCGTGGCTGCCAAGGAGGCAGATGCCACGCTGATACACATATCGACCGACTACGTGTTTCAGGGCGAGCGCTGCACGCCATGCACCGAAGACTGGGAGACGCAGCCCAACGGCGTGTATGGCAAGACGAAGCTGGCAGGCGAGAAGGCCATTGAACGCACAGGATGCAAGCACATCATAATACGCACGGCATGGCTCTACTCGCAGTGGGGCAAGAACTTCGTGAAGACCATGCGCCAGCTGACGGCAGATAAGTCGGAGCTGAAGGTGGTGTTCGACCAGGTGGGAACGCCGACATTTGCCGGCGACCTGGCAGACGTAATCGGGCGCATCATAGAGAAGAAACTGCTGGAGAACACGGGCACGTATCACTTCAGCAACGAAGGCGCCATTTCGTGGTACGACTTCGCACACGAGATCTGCGAGCTGAGCGGCAACACCTGCGACATCAAGCCCTGCCACAGCGACGAATTCCCCAGCAAGGTGAAGCGTCCGCACTTCTCGGTGCTGGACAAGACAAAGATAAAGTCGGTGTTCGGCATCACCATTCCGTACTGGAAGGACTCGCTGAAGGTGTGCCTGGCACAGCTGAAGAGTCAGGAGGAACAGTAGAATTATAGGTGGGTTCTATAAATTCCCACCGTAATAAATTAATTAATCAATAAGTAAACGTGAGTTACGTTTCGCCATCTTGCGGCTTCTTTTCGGCCCAATTCGCCCGTTCGCTCAGTCGTATAG
>CAYXLA010000180.1:0-3492 GCA_964465765.1 uncultured Bacteroidaceae bacterium
TAAATCCTTCCCTAAAGGGACGGACTTTGTGACTCCCTTCCCTTTAGGGGAGGGCAGGGGGTGAGGCTCTTGGTGCCTCGATAACGTGAAGCGTGAAGCGTGTTGCGTGATGCGTGACAGATATAGAGGACGGAAAGCCTTTCCTAAATCCTTCCCTAAAGGGACGGACTTTGTGACTCCCTTCCCTTTAGGGGAGGGCTGGGGTGAGGCTCTTCAGAGGGCCTGCAGCCTCGGAGAGGCTGAATTATGCATAACCCCAGACTAAGGGAGAGTAGCGACCGCAGTCTGGGGCTAACAACTCCCTCCCAACAGTGCCTCGAAGAGGTACATTAACGTGAAGCGTGAAGCGTGTTGCGTGAAGCGTGATTCCTATAGCTGTCACATAACACATAAAACATAAAACATTCAACGCTTCACACTTCACGCTTCACGCATCACGTAAGTAGCGCTTCACACTTCACGCTTCACGCATCACGTAAGTAGCGCTTCACACTTCACGCTTCACGCTTCACGTAAGTAACACCTTTAAAAGTTCTTACTAACCATAGTCCATTTCGGGAAGAACTTCCCCACGTAGTCCGGGTCGAGGAACAGCGCTGCCTGTCCCACCTTGCCCTTCAGCTGCCAGTCCATCCACTTCGTCACGGCAATGGCGTAGTCGCCGCCGTGAGCCTCATAGTAGGTCCCCTCATGGCCGTCGATGGTGTTGATCATGCAGACCGGCACGTCGTGGATGCGGTCGTAGTCCTTCTGCGCGTTCTGGAATGCCACGTCATCGCTTCCGCCAATCAGGTAGAACATCGGCGTGTGCAGGCTCTCCAGAGCCTTTGCGCTGACGCCCTGCATCTCCATGTCACCGATGCCCGAGTTCAGTATTACGCAGGTCTTTATGCGCGGGTCGTGGCTCACTGCCAGCGTCTGTGCGCCGCCGCACGACTGTCCCATCGCCGCCACCTTGTCCAGGTTCAGGCAGTGGTAGTACTCCGACGTCGGGTCGGCATTCTGGTCGGTCAGCCAGTCCAGCACCTCAAGCAGCATCCTTCCGTAGGTCCTGTTGGCACGTGCAGCCTCCTCCTCGGCAGCCAGCTCCTTCTTCGACTTCTTCTGCTGCTGCTTCTGCGCCTCTTCGGCAGCCTTCTTCCTCTGCTCAATGATAGCCTGCGACTCCTCCGCCGTCAGTCGCTTCAGCGCCTTGCCGTTGGCGAGCACCACGTCCTTGTCTCGCGGATACATATAGCTCATCACCTCCTCCCAGTGCAGGAAGAAGTCGTCCTCGTCATACGGACCTATCGCCACGGCAAGGTAGCCGTGCGATGCCACCTCGTTGAGGAAGTAGCGGATCTCCAGATTGTTGTTGGCGCATGCGCCGTTGGCATACAGTATGACGGGCAGCCTGCCCTCCTTGTCGATGGCAGCCTTCATGTCCTGCGGCCGGTAGATGGTGAACCTCGGGCACGAGGCATCGCCCACCACCACCGCCTTGTAGTCGCCAGTGCCGCCGTTCTCCACTATCTGTGTCTTCTCTGTCTGTGCCGCCATGGTGCCGCAGAGCATCAGCATCGCTCCCATGGCCAGTGTCTTCAATGTCTTCATGTTGTGTTATTTTTTTTGTTGATTTAAAGAATGTTGTTCATTTCCAGTTCTTGCTCTGTACCGTCCAGTCGGGGAAGTTCGCCTTCTGATATACCGTGTCGAGGAAGAAGCCGCTCTGCTCCGTCTGGCCCTTCAGCTGCCAGTCGAGCCATTTCAGGGCAACGACGGCAAAGGCACCGCCGTGAGGTTCTGCGTATGTTGCCATGTGACCCACAGGCAGGTTGCAGCGCACCACGGGGACATGCTCTATCAGGTCGTAGTTCTGCTCCGACGGTTCGTACGCCACGTCGTCAGGGCCTCCAATCAGATACGCCACAGGGGCATGCAGCTTCACGAGGTCTGCCTGCGTTGCCGTTCCGCCGAACTCCTTGCCATAGAGTCCGCCCTCCGTCACCGACTTCGCAAAGCCTCTCGCCGGGCCGCCCTCAGGGCGTTTGCTGCCAGGCTCTTCGACGGGGAACGGGGGCTTGTGGTTCACGAAGCCGCTGTTCAGGGCGATTGTGGTCGTCACCCTCGGGTCTACAGAACCCGACAGTGCCTGTCCGCCGCCGCACGACTGTCCCATCACAGCCACCTGCTTCATGTTCACCGTCCCGCAGAAGCTGCTCTTCGGGTCAGCGTTCAGCTGTCCCATGACGTCGATGGCATGCACCATATACTCCGTGTCTGTCATGCCAAGCTTCGCAATCTCCTCGTCGCTCATCTCGTCAAACGAGCCGACGGCAGCCACCATGTAGCCATGCGATGCTATTTCGATAAGGAACTTCTCGAAGTACTTCGACGTGAACGAGCAGCCGCCATTGGCAAACACCACCAGTGGCAACGGTCCCTCCTTCTCCACGGCAAGTCCCATGTTGGCAGGATGATACAGCGTGTAGTCTGGAGCCTCTGCGCTGCGGTCTATCACCGCGTGGTAAGGTCCCGTCCCGCCGTCGTCCACCTCAATATAGTTGGCTGTCTGCGTGGCAAATCCGCGTGCCGCCAGCCAACTCATCAGGTCGTCTGCCCATGTGTCTGTGGTGTTGTTGCCCTTGCGGTCGGCAAGTGCAAACGGTCCGGCGCCGTCGCCATACATGTGCAGCTCTGCGTTCTTGCCCGCCTTCTTCCACTCCATGAAGAGCCCCAGACAGCCGGCAGCGACATTGGGATGCACCGCCCGCGTCATGATGAGCAAGTCGGGAGCATTCGCGGGGACGCTCACGTCCATCAGCGACGGACCGTAGACCGTCACGAGGAAGTCGGGCATCTCACCTTCTGCAGCACAGATAGTGGCACCTATAGCCACTCCGCCACCTGCCGAGAAGCCCAGCACCCCCACCTTCGCGGGACTGATGTTCCACTCCTCCGCATGCTCGCGCACAATCTTCACCGCCGCACGGCAGTCGTCCACGGCACGCATATTGGCAGCGTCGCCCTCCGCGCTCGGCATGGGGTTGGCATTGGCTTTGTCAAACTTCTGGAAGCCGGTCACGTCCACCATCTCCGGCATGTTGCCGCCACCCTGCGCGGGGTTGTTGTTCAGCCGGTACTTCAGTCCTATGGCTGCTATGCCCCTCTCATTGAGGTAACGCGCCATGCGTTCCACATCGTTCGTCCATGACAGAAAGCGCATGGCACCGCCAGGGCACAGTATCACCGCCGTACCCACATTCTTCTCCGCACTTGGCAGATACACCTCGAGTGACGGCTGCGTCACGCCCGACACAATCCGTTGTCCGTCCCGTAGCACCTCCTTCTCTTCCACTCCCTGTTCCGTGTCCTGCACGGGAATCGGCACAACCTGTTGTGCCATGCCCATTACCGGTAGCAGGCAGCCGGCTAAAATCAATTTTTTGACTCTCATCATCTCAAACTTGCAATCTTTAATGCACACCCATATCCTTTGTGTGACCTGCTCCC
>CAYXLA010000181.1:0-3490 GCA_964465765.1 uncultured Bacteroidaceae bacterium
GAATTATCGTCTATTGCAGAAAAACACCTTAAAATCGAACTGAGAGAAGATAAGGCAAATAACAAAGTATCCCAGAAACAATATGAGAAATTCATGGAGCTATTGAAAGGCGGTGATAACGATTAGCAAGGACTATGATTGTCATTGTTGGTGCGAATATCCAAACGATAACCATAAGCGCAAAAATGGCAAGTGGAAATGTGTTGACAGCTACGAATATGTAGGCAAATCAAGATACGGTGCAACGCACTGTAAAAAGAAATCAACTAAATAAAAATCAGAGAAAGGAGCCGGAACCTATCCGGATAAAAGGCGCGCCGGGTTCCTTTCGATAAGATGAACTATAGAGAATTTCTTGAGAGCAAGGTTGAACTTGCTGCAGATAGTGGATTTACGGTAAGTCCAGACGACATTAATAAAGCACTAAAACCTCACCAAAGAGATGCGGTGGCGTGGGCCTTGAAAGGTGGCAGAAGAGCACTGTTTGAAAGTTTTGGTTTGGGGAAAACCGTGCAAGAACTTGAGTTTTGCCACTTGGCAGCAGAACACGAAAACGGAAGAGCTTTAATCGTTTTGCCTTTAGGGGTAAAACAAGAATTTACAAGAGATGCAAATGAAATTTTGGGATATGAGAAGCCCCAATATTGCCGAACCATGGAAGAAGTTAAAAATAGCACAAGCCAGATTGTTATTACAAACTACGAAAGAGTTAGGGATGGAGACATTAGACCTGATTATTTTGCGGCTACTTCCCTTGACGAAGCTAGCGTGTTAAGAAGCTTTGGTAGCAAGACTTATCAGACATTCTTGGATAAATTCAAGAATGTGCCGTATAAGTTGGTCGCTACAGCGACTCCAAGCCCCAACAAATATAAAGAGCTGATACATTATGCTGGCTACCTTGAAGTTATGGACACTGGTCAGGCTTTAACAAGATTTTTCCAGAGAGACAGTACAAAGGCTAATAACCTGACCTTATATCCGAACATGGAAGATGAATTTTGGATGTGGGTAAGTAGCTGGGCGTTATTTATCACGAAACCATCTGATTTGGATAGTAGTTATTCTGACGACGGATACGATCTTCCTGAATTGGATGTTAGATGGCATGAATTACCAATCGAATATGGAAACGCCACAGATAGAGACGGCCAGATACAGTTATTTCAAGAAGCTGCCGATGGGTTAAAAGAAGCGGCGGCGGTCAAGAGAGACAGCATCGATGTAAGGGTTACCAAAATGAAAGAAATAGTTGACGCTAGCCCGGACGACAATTTTCTGCTGTGGCACGATTTGGAAAACGAACGGCACGCAATTAAAAAGACTATACCTGGAGTTGTTGAGATATACGGTTCAATGGACTATGACCTTAGAGAAAAAAGAGTTATCGACTTTTCGAATGGCAGCACAAGACTATTTGCCACAAAGAAATCACTATCTGGCTCTGGATGCAATTTTCAGAGACATTGCCATAGAGAAATATTTTTGGGCATTGACTATGAATTTAATGATTTTATTCAAGCCGTGCATAGGTGCTACAGATTTCTGCAAAAAGATCCGGTTGTGATTGACATTATTTATATGGAGAACGAACGCCAGATTAAAGAAGCCCTTCTTGAAAAATGGAAAAAGCATAATCATATGGTCGAAAAAATGATTGAAATTGTGAAAAAATATGGACTTAATTCGGCAAACAAGGTTGAAAGATTGGAGCGAAAAATGGGAGTTGCTGGAACAAAGGAAGATAGAACAGTTAAGGGAAATCATTATGAGGCTGTATATGGCGATTGCGTAGAAGAGACAAGGTGCATGGAAGATAATTCTGTAGATCTTATTCATACATCGATCCCGTTCGGCAATCACTATGAGTACAGTGCTAATTACAATGATTTTGGGCACAATCAGAACACAGATAGATTTTTTGAACAGATGGATTTTCTTACACCGGAATTATTAAGGGTATTACGACCCGGAAGAGTAGCCGCTATTCATGTAAAAGACAGAGTGCTATTCGGCAACGCAACTGGCACGGGGATGCCAACTATTGAGCCGTTTCACGCACTGTGCATTTCCCATTACATGAAGCATGGCTTTCAGTATTTCGGAATGATTACGGTTGTGACCGATGTAGTAAGGGAAAATAATCAAACATATCGCTTGGGATGGTCTGAACAATGCAAAGATGGTTCTAAGATGGGCGTAGGATGTCCAGAGTATATTTTGTTATTCCGCAAACTTCCATCTGATCGGTCAACCGCTTATGCAGATGTGCCGGTCGCAAAGACAAAAGAAGAGTATACAAGGGCACAATGGCAGATTGATGCACACGGATATTGGAGAAGTTCTGGAAATCGGTTGATCTCCAAAGATGAATTAAAAGATATTTCAGTTGATAAGCTGCAACAAGTATATAGGCTCTATAGCCGCGAGAGTGTCTACGATTATTCCGAACACGTTAAGCTAGCTAAAGATCTGGACGAAAACGGGAAGTTGCCAGCTACTTTTATGGTTGTTGCGCCTGGTTCGTGGAATACACTTGAAGTGTGGGACGATATAAACCGCATGAGAACGCTGAATACAACGCAGAGCCGCAGGCGCGCACAAATGCATGTTTGCCCTTTACAGTTAGACATTGTTGAGCGGATTATCAACCGATACAGTAATGAGGGCGATACGGTCTACGATCCGTTCGGCGGCCTCATGACAGTTCCAATGGCAGCTGTTAAAATGCGCAGATTTGGCAAGGGGTGTGAACTCAATGCAGATTATTTCAGGGACGGAGTTGGATATTTGCAGATGGCCGAAAACGAAATTGATAGCCCTACATTGTTTGACTTTATAGGAGACCAGTTATGAAAAAATACGGATTAGAGGCGGTTTCCATCCGCCTTGTAAAAGGAACGCCGTTGTTAAGCGACATCCCGGTCACAACGCCCATGGCCGCAGTTGCAGAGGAACAGCCGGAGTTTTCGGTAAATGATTCTTGCCCATATTGCCAGATCAAGGCAGCCGCAAATACGAAAACCATCTTTGAAACGCTACAGCCAAAAGACGGTACGTGTCCGGATTGCGGTGCATACATTGACGTTGGACAGCACAAAGTAAAAATGAACGGTTATGCCGACATCTACAAAGGTGCGGTTCGGCTTTTGGGAGAGATGGTTGGTCAGTTCAACGAGCTTTTGAACTGCTGTGACGTAAATCTGGAAGATTATCTTGACGATGACGAGGATGGAAAAGTCAGAGCGTCCATGCGCACCTCAGAGATCATCGAGCAGTTGTTTGTGCCCTATGTTGGCGGAACAACAAAAAGCAATCTTAAGAATGCGCTCGGGATCAAAGAGGACTGGCTTAGCTGGATCGTGTCTGGAAAGGGTGAAGATGAGCAGGACAAAGAAGTTCCGTATTAGCGTGACAAACATTTGTGCTGCAAAAAGGAGATTAACCATGATGAGTATAGACGAAAAACAGGAACTTGTGCGCTTGCTAG
>CAYXLA010000182.1:0-3488 GCA_964465765.1 uncultured Bacteroidaceae bacterium
GGAAATCCATCAACGCATGGTCTTGTGATTGCGGACACTTATTTACCACATCCGCCTATCCCCACATGTTTTCTACTGGCCCAATATAGTCCTCAAAAAAGACCTATATAGGCATGGGCCCAAAGGTATATAGGAAAGGGCCCAAAGGTACGAACCTTTCGGCCTTTACGTATATAGGCATCGGAAAGTGCCCCGTTTGTGGGTGCCGGCTTGTGCAGATGCTGTTGCACCGCACATGCTTGTTGCTGATTTTTTTGCAGCCTATGGGCGGTATTATGTCGGAAAGCCTTAACTTTGCTAACACTATTACCAGAGACACATACACGACTGCACGATGGACAGCGATGGCAACGTAAACGAAACGGTGAAGAAGATATTCATTGAGTATCTTGCATCAAACAAACTCAGGAAGACTCCCGAGCGCTTTGCCATACTCGATGCCGTCTACTCCATCGACGGACACTTCGACATAGATACGCTCTATAACAAGCTCATCAGTCAGGACAATTTCCACGTCAGTCGTGCCACTGTCTACAACACTCTCGAGCTCCTCATCGATGCCAAGCTGGTCATTCCGCACCACTTTGCCAACCTCTCGCAGTACGAGAGGAACTACAACCGCAGCACGCATCATCACATGATTTGCACCCAGTGCGGCAAGGTCAGGGAGTTTCAGGACAGTCAGCTGCAGAAGGACATAGAGAGTGCCAAGCTGACACGCTTCACGCTAAATCACTATTCATTATATATGTACGGGTTGTGCAGCTCCTGCAAGCGCATCAACAGCCGTAAATCACAAATCAACAATCGGAAGAAGACAAAATGAAAAAGACGAAAGTAGACATCCTCTTAGGCCTTCAGTGGGGCGACGAGGGCAAGGGAAAAGTGGTAGATGTGCTGACACCGCACTACGATGCCGTAGCCCGTTTTCAGGGAGGCCCTAATGCCGGCCACACACTTGAGTTCGAAGGACAGAAATATGTCCTGCGTTCCATCCCGTCGGGAATCTTTCAGGGAGACAAGATAAACGTCATAGGCAACGGCGTAGTGCTCGACCCAGCCCTCTTCAAGGACGAGGCTGTGGCACTCGAGAAGTCGGGCCATCACCTCAAGGACCGCCTCTTGATATCGAAGAAGGCACACCTCATACTGCCCACACACCGCGTGCTCGATGCAGCCTATGAGGCAGCAAAGGGAAAGTCGAAGGTAGGCACGACAGGAAAAGGCATCGGACCGACCTATACCGACAAGATAAGCCGCAACGGTCTGCGTGTAGGCGACCTGCTCAGCAACTTCGAGGAGAAGTATGCTGCAGCCAAGGCACGCCACGAGCAGATACTTGCCAGCCTGGGCTATGAATATGACATCACCGAGACCGAGCGCCTGTTCTTCGAAGGTGTAGAATACCTCAAGCAGTTCAGCCTGGTCGACAGCGAGCACCTCGTCAACAAGATGCTCGACGACGGCAAGACCATCTTGTGCGAAGGTGCACAGGGCACCATGCTCGATGTTGACTTCGGCTCCTATCCGTTCGTGACATCGTCGAACACCATCTGTGCAGGAGCATGCACCGGACTGGGCATAGCACCCAACCGCGTAGGTGAGGTCTATGGCATCTTCAAGGCATACTGCACACGCGTAGGTTCAGGACCATTCCCAACAGAGCTCAACGACGAGACAGGCGACCACATACGCGACCTCGGTCATGAGTATGGAGCAGTCACCGGACGCAAGCGCCGCTGTGGATGGATTGACCTCGTAGCACTGAAATATGCCGTGATGGTAGACGGCGTCACCAACCTCATCATGATGAAGAGCGATGTCCTCGATGGCTTCGACACCATCAAGGCATGCGTGGCATACAACATCAATGGCGAAGAGATCGACCACTTCCCGTTCGACATCTCCGAAGGTGTGGAGCCTGTATACGTGGAACTGCCGGGTTGGAAGACCGACATGACGAAGATGACCAGCGAGGACGAGTTCCCCGAAGAGTTCAATGCCTACCTGACATTCCTCGAGGAGCAGCTCGGCGTGCCTGTGAAGATTGTCTCTGTAGGTCCTGACCGCGAGCAGACAATCATCCGCTACACCGATTGACACTAAATCCGCATACAACACATGAGACGACTGTTCCTCACAGTAATGTTCTTGTCTGTCCTGCTCACCGGCGTGAGGGGACAGACCTATCAGCCTACGCCCGAGAACCTGAAAGCCCGCGAGGCATTCCAGGACCGCAAGCTGGGCATCTTCCTGCATTGGGGCATCTACTCCATGCTCGGTGCAGGTGAGTGGGTAATGAACAATCGCAATGTCGACTACCAGGAATATGCCAAGACGGCATCGGCATTCTATCCTGCCGACTTCGATGCTACGGAGTGGGTCAAGGCGTTCAAGGAGGCAGGTGCCAAGTATGTCACCATAACATCGCGCCATCACGACGGCTTCTCCATGTGGAACTCGAAGGCAAGCGATGGATACAACATCGTCGAGGCAACACCTTTCAAGCGCGACGTGCTGAAGGAACTGGCAGACGCTTGTGCCAAAGAGGGCATAGTGCTGCAGTTCTACTACTCACACCTCGACTGGCATCGCACGGACTATCCGCTGGGACGCACAGGAAGGCAGTTGGGTCGTCCCACCGACAAGCAGGACTGGAACAGCTACTACAACTTCATGAACGCACAGCTCACGGAGTTGCTCACCGGCTATGGTCCGATTGGTGCCATCTGGTTTGATGGTGTGTGGGACCATGAGGAGGATGCGACGCCTTTCGACTGGCAGCTTGAAGAGCAGTATGCACTGATACATCGGCTGCAACCGTCATGCCTTGTAGGCAACAACCATCACCACAACCTCGTTGCAGGTGAGGACATACAAATCTTCGAACGTGACCTGCCAGGCGAGAACACGGCAGGCTACTCCGAGAATATGTCGGTCAGCCAGACCGTTCCTCTCGAGTCGTGCCAGACCATGAATGCACTGTGGGGCTACTCCGTGACCGATGCCGACTATAAGTCGACCAAGGAACTGGTGCAGATGCTGGTGCGTGCCGCAGGCATGAATGCCAATCTGCTGCTCAACATCGGTCCGCAACCCAACGGACAGCTGCCGGCAGAAGCACTGAAGAGACTGAAAGAGATGGGGCAGTGGACAAGCCGTTACGGCGAGACCATCTATGGCACACGCGGCGGCATTGTGGCACCTCACGACTGGGGAGTGACGACGCAGAAAGGCAACAAACTCTATGTGCACATCATGAACCTGCAGGACAAGGGACTGTTTCTGCCCATCACCGGACACAAGATTACTGCTGCACGCATGTTCGACGACGGCAGCAAGGTAGGCTTCAGCAAGTCGAAGGCAGGCATCACACTCGAACTGGCAGAAGTGCCTACGGCAATAGACACCATCGTGGAGCTTACGCTGGACTGATGACCACACCAGCATGGCATGTGGCATGATGTTTGCAATGGCGCCTCATGAAG
>CAYXLA010000183.1:0-3472 GCA_964465765.1 uncultured Bacteroidaceae bacterium
ACTGGGGTTACTCATAAGTGTACCTCTTCGAGGCACCACGTCCTATAGCGTAGATACACTCACGACACCTCATATTCTCTTAGCATCACGCTTCACGCAACACGCTTCACGTTTATGTCCAATCCTGCTGTGGTGCCTCGAAGAGGTACACTAACGAGTAACCCCAGACTAAGGGAACGTAGTGACCGCAGTCTGGGGCAATTGGATGCACCCAGCATGTGCCTCGAAGAGGTACACGCGCCACAGGACAAGAGAATCGTCAGGACCATATCCCCACTAAATTTCTACTAGCTCCATATCAGCATACAAATGTACGGATTTAGCAACAAAAAAGGAGAGCAAACCCGTTCGTTTGTTCTCCCTTTTCCATTAAGAGGTGCCTGGCGGATTCGAACCGCCGTGGACGGTTTTGCAGACCGTAGACTAAACCACTCATCCAAGGCACCATTATGTGTTTCGATGCTTCATTGTGCAACACTGTCGTTGCTGAAAGCGGTTGCAAAGATAGACAAATATTTTTATCCGCAACAGGAATTGTCAGTTTTTTTCTCCTTACCCTCACAAGCATTGCGCTTGCGGTCGTAGAGCTGCTTGATGTCGCACGGCGACGGACAGTGTGCACAGATGCCATCACCTGCACCTTTGCCGCCCGACTTCCCGAAGATGCTCATCAGCATCTTCACGAGACATAGCACTATGACTATGCCGACCACGATGTCCTGCCATCCCATACCGTCTGTCCTCCACGTCTTTTAAGAGGTTACACAAGGAGCATGCCTATCTGATATACCGTTGTCGCCACTATCCACGCCAGCAGTGTGGTGTAGCCTGCGGTGAAGAGTGCCCACTTCCACTGCCCCGTCTCTCCCTTTATGGCAGATATGGTAGCTATGCACGGGAAGTAGATTAGCACGAACAGCAGATAGCAGAATGCCATCAGCGGTGTCACACCTTCGGCACGTATGGCATCGGCAAGTCCACTCTCATTGGCCTGCTCGGTATCTTCAACGCCCTCGGTATCGGCATAGAGCACACCCATCGTACTTGCCACAAGCTCCTTGGCACCGGCACCTGCCAACAGACCGACATCGAGCTTCCAGTCGAAGCCACATGGCTTGAAGGCTGGCTCAATGGCCTTGCCTATCTGTCCCAGGTAGGAGTTCTCCTGCTGTTCGGCAACGGTGTCGTAGCTGTCGTGGTTGGGATAGTAGCCCAGGAACCATACGATGATAGATGCCACAAGTATTATGTGTCCCATCTTCCACAGATACTGGCGACCCTTCTCCCATGTATGGCGGAAGATGGCCTTGGCTGTCGGACAGCGGTAAGGCGGCAGCTCCATGACGAAAGGCATGTTGTCATCCCTGACAAGGAACTTCGAGAAGATGCGTGCCATGATGATGGAGAGGAAGATGCCTATGGCATAGAGCGACAGCACCACCAATGCCTGATAGCGTGCAAAGAACACGCCTGTTATAATAAGGTATATGGGCAGACGGGCACTGCAGCTCATCAGTGGCAGCACCAGCATGGTCACCAGTCGGCTTCGCGGACTCTCTATGGTGCGTGTGGACATTATCGCCGGCACGTTGCATCCGAAGCCCATGATGAGCGGGATGAACGACTTGCCATGCAGTCCCATCCTATGCATCAGCTTGTCCATGATGAAGGCGGCACGTGCCATGTAGCCCGACTCCTCCATCAGTGATATGAAGAAGTAGAGTATCAGTATCTGTGGCAGGAACACTATGACGGCTCCCACGCCGCCAAGTATGCCCGACACGAGCATTGCCTTCAGCGGTCCGTCTGCCATACGTGCCGATATGGCATCGCCTATCCAGCCCACGCCGGCATCAATCCAGTCCATGGGATACTGTCCCAGCATGAAGGTGACCTCGAACATCACGAATAGCAGGACGAAGAATATGGGGAACCCCACGTAGCGGTTGGTCACTATGGAGTCGATGAACTTGGTCACCTGACGCGTGTCTGTGCGTTGGGCATCGACGAATGTCTCCTTCAGCGCACCCGAAATGAAGCCATACTTGGCATCCATAATTATGGTCTCGCTGTCTTCGCCAACGGTCTTCTTTATGTCTTCGGCTTCGGCATCGCGCAGCTTCAGTATGTCCTTGCCACATGCCAGGCTGCCTACGACTTGCTCTATGTCCTTGTCGTTCTCGAGCAGCTTTATGGCGAGGAAGCGTGTGGAGAAGCGTGCACGCAGGTCCTGATTCTTCTTCAGCTCGTCCATCAGTGCACTGATGCCTTTCTCCACATCGGCACCGTGGTTGATGTGTATGTGTCGCGAGCAGTACACGCAGCCGTCCTGGTCGCGCAGCTCGTTGCCCTCGTACATGCAGATGATGATGCGGAACAGGCGGTCGAGTCCCTTGCCGCTACGGCTCACGGTCGGCACCATGGGCACACCAAGCAGCTCGCCCAGCTTCATGTGGTCGAACTTGTTGCCGCTTGCAAGCAGCTCGTCGTACATGTTCAGCGCGCATACCACGCGCAGGTTCATGTCGATGAGTTGCGTCGTCAGGTACAGATTGCGCTCTATGTTCGACGAGTCTATGACGTTCAGTATGATGTCGGGCGTCTTCTCGACTATCTCCTTGCGCACATACAGCTCTTCGGGACTGTAGCACGACAGCGAGTAGGTGCCTGGCAGGTCCACAAGGTTTATGTTGTATCCCTCGAACTGGAAGTGTCCCATCTTGGCATCTACGGTCACACCACTGTAGTTGCCCACATGCTCGTGAGCACCCGAGGCTATGTTGAAGAGCGATGTCTTGCCGCAGTTGGGATTACCCACAAGGGCGACGTTGATGGTCTTGCGCACGTTCAGAGCCAGACGACTCAGTTCCTCATCGTCGATGTCCGAACTTCCTTCGGTAGCCAGCACTTCCGACTGTAGTGTTGCCGACTGCTGTGCCTCACGGTTCTCACGTTCCAGCCGTTCGGCATCTTCCATGGTCATCACCTCTATCCGCGAAGCCTCCTCACGTCTCAGTGAGATCTCATAGCCCATTATGCGATACTTCACAGGGTCGTTGAGCGGTGCTGCCAGCATCACCTCCACCTTCTTTCCCCTGATGAATCCCATCTCCACAATGCGTTTGCGGAAGCCGCCATGTCCCAGCACCTTCACCACAACAGCCTTGTCACCGGTCTTAAGTTCAGATAATCTCATGTGTCTTGTATCCCTTGCGTCGTCTCTATCTATTATTACTTGTCGCAAAGGTACGTCATACTTCCCGCCACACAAAGGAATTTAGAATCATTTTAAATAAGGCATCAGCATCTGCAGTGCTGGTGATGGGTTATAACAGGTGTTACGTGTTATGTGTTACGTGTTATGTGGGCAGTATCTTAACACTGTACATAACTCTTTTCACATAGCACGTTACATGGTCCTATGGCGCGTGTACCTCTCCGAGGCACGGGAATATGGTATCACTCCTATCCC
>CAYXLA010000184.1:0-3469 GCA_964465765.1 uncultured Bacteroidaceae bacterium
ACTTAGACGGAACTTAGACGGAAGCCTATCCCCAGCCCTTCCCTGAAGGGAAGGGAGTCACAAAGTCCTTCCCTTCAGGGGAGGATTTAGGAGAGGCTTGTTGAGATATTGCCCACGCTTCACGCAGCACGCAGCACGCTTCACGTAAGTAGCACCCTTAAATAGTGTAATACATTTATCAGGACAATGACGTATTTTTGCAGGACGATTAACCAAACATAGAGAGGGACAAGCAACATCATGACAGCAACAGACAGCAACAGATGGCAGTACGACATCCCGTCAGGATGCCAACTGCACATCAAAACATTCGACCAACTCACGACCGCAGAGCTCTACGAGCTGCTGCGCGTACGCTCCGAGGTGTTCATCGTCGAGCAGGACTGCGTCTATCAGGACGTCGACGGCAACGACCAGACAGCCATCCACATCTGGCTGACCAGCGGCGACAAGACCCTCGCCATGTGCCGCATCTGCCCCGAAGGCACCAAGATGGCCGACACCAGCATCGGACGCGTCATCACCACCGAGCGCGGCAAGGGCTACGGCATGCTCATCATGAAGGTAGCCATCAGCACCGTCATGCAGCGCATCCCCGCTGCCGACCACATCGACATCGAGGCACAGCTCACCAAGCAGCGGTTCTACGAGCGCCTGGGCTTCGTCGCCACGTCAAGTCCCTTCATGATGGAAGGACTGATGCATCTTGATATGAGACTGAACCTAAAGCAATAAAGAGGAATAACGACATGACTAAGACCAACGGCAACACCCCACAGGCCAACGGCGATTGTGGCGAAACCCGCCGCGGCGTCGGACGCCCCCGCACCGAGAGCAAGCTCTACGCCTTCCGTGCTCCCAAGCAGATGGCGAAGACCATCGACAGCCAGAAGAGCAAGACCGACTTCATCAGGTCGTGCATCGAGAAGGCCCTCGGCGATGCCGAGACCGCATTCGGCAACATCGGCACCGTCCATCCCGCGACAGCCGCCGAAGAGCTGCACCTGCCCTACTTCGACCTCGGCATCAAGGCAGGCTTCCCCACCCCGCTCGACAACGACGAGCGCAGTCAGACCATCGACCTCCTGCGCCTCATCTGTCCGCACCCCAACTCCAGTTACCTCATCCGTGTGGAAGGTGACTCAATGATTGACGCTGATATTCATAGCGGCGACATCATCATCGTTGACAAGAGTAATCGCAATCCATCGCCATCAGAAGTGGCTGTATGTGAGCTCAATGGCGAATACACCCTCAAGCGGTTCGAGAAGCGTAGCGACGGCGAAGGCTGGCTCATACCCGCCAATCCCGCCTATCCGGAGATACGTGTCACTGCCGCCGACGACTTCTCCATCTGGGGCGTAGTGACCTACGTCATCCATCGGGCAAGAGGGAAATAGGAAATAAGGGAGGAGGACGCGCACGTATGTATGCACTCGTCGACTGCAACAGCTTCTTCTGCTCCGTGGAGAAAGTGTTCCACCCCGGGCTGAGGGGTAAGCCCGTCGTCGTGCTCTCCAGCAACGACGGTTGCGTCGTCGCGCTCACCCCCGAAGCCAAGGCCGTGGGGCTGCACCGTGGCGACCCCATCTTCAAGGCGAAGGACATCGTCCGGCGCCACCACGTGCACGTCTTCTCCTCCAACATGATGCTCTACGCCGCCATGAGCCGCCGCATCGTCAGCATCATGCGCGAGAGCGTCAGCCACGTCGAGCAGTACAGCATCGACGAGAGCTTCTGCGACCTGCACGGCTACGACGCCCACTTCGACCTCGTGGCCCTCATGCGCAGCCTCAAGGACAAGATACTCCTCTACACCGACGTCCCCGTCAGCGTGGGCATCGCCCCCACCAAGACCCTGGCGAAGATAGGCAGCAAGTTCGCCAAGCAGTACGCGGGCTACCGCGGCGTATGCCTCATCGACACCGACGAGAAGCGGCGCAAGGCCCTCTCCCTCTTCCCCCTCGACGACGTCTGGGGCATCGGGCGGCATACGCTCGCCAAGCTGGAATACCTCGGCATCCACACCCCGCTCGAGTTCGCCGGCAAGAGCGAGGCGTGGGTACGGTCGCACCTCGCCAAGCCCGGCCTCCAGACATGGCTCGAGCTCAACGGCACGCCCTGCATCGACACCGCCGAGGTGCGTCAGAAGAAGACCATCTGCACCTCCCGCAGCTTCGGCGAGATGGTGTCCGACCTCCCGTCGCTGCGTGCCTCCGTCGCCACCTTCGCCAGCAGCTGTGCCAACGAGCTGCGCGGACAGGCCTCCGCTGCCAAGACCGTCACCGTCTTCATCGCCAGCAACCGCTTCCGCGACGACCTGCCCCAGTATGCCAACTCCGCCACCGTCTCGCTCCTCGTCCCCACCAGCGACACCCTCGAGATTACGCGTGCAGCCCTCCAGGCGCTGCACACCATCTGGCGCGACGGCATACTGTACAAGCGCTCCGGCGTCATCGTCAGCGACCTGCAGCCCAACGCCGCCATCGAGGGCAACCTCTTCGACCCCGTCAGGAACCGTCCCGAGCGTGCGCGACTCATGCAGGAGATCGACCGCCTCAACCGCCGCTACGGCGTCAAGACCATCCGCATGGCTGTCGAGGGCGACGACCACCAGTCGTGGAAAGTCAAGTGCGACCATCGCAGCGGCAACTACCTCACCGATGCCGATGAATTGCTGACGATAAGATGCTGAAGTGGCAAAAAGGAAATAGCCGGCTCACATTGAAAGGAGTAGGCTATCCTATTTTCAACCTTTCTCCAGGATTTCGTCTATCTGAGGATAAATCTCGTCCTCCGTTTCGTATGGATGTATGTCGAAGTACGAGTTGCCGTTCAGCATGGCAGAGATGTTCGACTTTCCCTTGTCATAGAAAATGTGTACGGGAATGTGGTGTGCTTCGGCATAAGCCAACTCGTAGCCCACTCCAAGCGAAGGACACGTGCATTCCGCTATCACGATGTCGGCACTTCTCAACCATTCGGTATCGCGTTCATAGATGTGCGTATCAATAGCCTTCGTCTGTGCCTTCAGGCTCATTTTCATCTTTCCGATATGCTCAGTCAACACCGTATCCGTCTGATTGATATAGTCAATCATCCTTTGGTAGAGTGCTACATCAACTCTTCCGCCACGGATGGAGCCTGCAAAATATATTTTTTGGGTCATAGACATTTATTGATTGTCAACCAAGAACCATTCAAGAGCTTTATTCCATCCTTGCATTTTCTCGGGAGTATAACATTTCTGGTTTATTCACGATGGATTTGGAATAAATGCATTGCGTAATGTTTGAAACCAAGGACGGTCACCTTCTGTATACGAGTTTATGCCTTGCGTAAGCCAACCATCATGGCCACTGCCATTACCTCCAGGATTTACTCCTACAATCATTAGTTCCGGCTGATATTTGCATTCAGTCTGAAAAACATAATAGTCACGATTTGCCAATATGCCGCCTTCTGCGAC
>CAYXLA010000185.1:0-3378 GCA_964465765.1 uncultured Bacteroidaceae bacterium
GTCAGAACTCCAACCAGGCGAGATGCGGATTGTGGTCGCTTAGGTGACCGGTCTTTGTCTCGGGGTTCTGGTAGATTTCGGTCTTCTGCACTGTAATCTGTGGTGTGACGAAGATGAAGTCGATCTTCTGACGTTCGGCAAGTGGCTGGCGGCCGAAGTTATGGAACGTGTATGCCGGACCGACATTGTTGCTCGTCATCTTATAGGCATCTTTCAGCACGAACTCGTTTTCGGTAATCGTCTTATATGCCTCTGCCTGGTCGTTGACATTGAAGTCGCCGGTCACCACTGCGGGTTTGTCGCCTACAATATCCTTAATGCGGTCGATGATGAGCAATGCTGCCTCGCGTCGTGCCACTACACCCACATGGTCGAAGTGTGTGTTCACGCCCATGAAGACCTTACCAGTGCCTTTGTCCTGGAACTTAGCCCACGAAGCAATGCGCGGACATGCACCGTCCCAGCCTATGAAGCCGGCACTGTCGGGATACTGCGACAGCCAGAATGTGTTGCCATCGAGCACGTCAAACTTGTCCTTGCGGTAGAACAGAGGTGAATACTCACCAGCCTCTTTGCCATCGTCACGTCCTACACCCACATAACCATAGTCAGGCAGACGGTCGAGGATGTCGACCAACTGGTTGTGCTTGACCTCCTGCATGCCGAAGATGTCGATGCCTTTGTCCTTGATGTACTGGCACACGCTATCTCTGCGGTACTGCCAGTTGTTGAGGCTGTCTGCCGGAGTGTCCAAGCGAATGTTGAACGTTGCCCACACTACTTTCACGGAATCAGCACTGTCTGCTGACGTGCTGTTACCTTTACCACTGAGGTTGCACGATGCGAGAAGCAGTGCACACAGCAGGGCTGTCATTGTCTTTCCTATCATAGCTAAAGAAATGTTTATTTCGTCCCTCACGATGAGAGACCTTGGTTATACAATCTGGACGCAATATTCGGCATTTTCATCGATATGGACAAATGCGCCAGTGTCTTCGGTCGTTGTCAGAAGCGCAGACACATGGTCTGATATTTACAATTTTGCTTGCACGATGTTCGGTAATTGTCTACCTTTGCAACGATTTAGTCCAGCGTAGACCGCTTTGGCGTAGCCGGATGATTTATCATTTATCGCCTTTACATTTTTATGACATTTGCATTTTACCTGATGGTGGTCGTCTTTATGTTCGGCTATCTGTGTATCGCCTTAGAGCATCCGTTGAAAACAAACAAAACCGCTACAGCGCTCGTACTGTGCACAGCCATGTGGAGCATAGTGGCTGTAGGAGGCATAGGTGCCATGACACCTGCCATAGCCGGAACAGTATCGGGCGTGAGCGAATATGTCACGGAAGAGCTCTTGTCACATCTTGGCGAGACGGGTGAAATAGTGTTCTTCCTGCTCGGGGCGATGACCATTGTTGAGATAGTCGACCGTTGGGGCGGCTTCCGCATCATCACCGACAAGATTCATGAGACGTCGAAGGTCAAGCTGCTGTGGATACTCGGCCTGCTGACCTTCTTCATGTCTGCCGTTCTCGACAACCTTACCACTACCATCGTCATGCTGGCACTGCTCGGCAAGCTCGTCCCCACACAGAAGGAGCGTTGGTTCTTTGCCGGAATGATTGTGTTGGCTGCCAATGCCGGAGGCGTATGGTCGCCCATAGGCGATGTCACCACCATCATGCTGTGGATAGCACATAAGATAAGTGCAGCGAACATCATCTTCATGACATTCTTGGCAAGTCTCATCAGTATAGTAGTACCGTTCATCATCCTCTCGTTCACCATGAGGGGACATGTCGACACAAGTGCTGCCATGGACTGCACTGACAACAGTCCTGCATCGCGCGTACCTCACTGCCAGCGTAAGATTATGCTCATTCTCGGCATCTGCTTGTTGCTGTTCGTACCGGTATTCAAGACGCTCACACACTTGGCTCCTTACATCGGCATGCTTGGCGGTCTGGGCGTGCTGTGGATAGTATCCGAGATGATGCGCCCCAAAGATCCTAACGACCCTAACCATGACGCACTGAGCGTTGCATCGATAATGCGCAATGTAGACTTCAGCAGCATACTGTTCTTCCTCGGCATACTCATGGCGGTAGGAGCTCTTCAGGCATGCGGACATCTCACTATGATGGCAACCAACCTCGACCAGATAAGTCTGTCGGAGCCGGGCAAGTACTTCCTGATAGACATCATCATCGGCGTGCTGTCATCCGTAGTCGACAATGTACCTCTGGTTGCTGCATCGATGGGAATGTATGACTTCCCTATGGACCACTACTTCTGGGAGCTGTTGGCATACTGCGCAGGTACCGGTGGCAGCATGCTCATCATCGGCTCAGCAGCCGGTGTTGCAGCCATGGGCATCGAGAAGATAGACTTCATCTGGTACTTGAAGCACATCTCCTGGATTGCTTTCGTGGGCTACCTCGCCGGTGCTGCCGTATACATCCTGCAGTACTACCTGCTGCACTGATGATGCGCAGGCGCATCACTTGTACTGCAACAGGCGGCTGACGTACTTCCCAATGATGTCGAACTCAAGGTTCACCACCGAACCTTTGGTGATGCTGTGGAAGTTCGTGTGCTCGTAGGTGTAGGGAATTATTGCCACCTTAAATGTGTCATCGGTAGGACTGACCACAGTCAGGCTAACGCCATTCACCGTCACCGATCCCTTATCGACCGTCATGTAGCCACGTTGTGCCAGCTCCTTGTCAAACGGATAATGAAACGTGAAGTAGAAACTTCCGTCGGCATCCTCAACGTCTGTACATACAGCAGTCCTGTCGACATGTCCCTGCACGATGTGTCCATCCAGTCGTGCGTTCAGCTGCATGCTGCGCTCCACATTCACCTCATCGCCCACCTTCAGCAGTCCAAGGTTTGAACGGTCGAGCGTCTCCTTCATGGCTGTCACGGTATAGGTATCCGCCGTCTTACTTACTATGGTCAGGCATACACCGTTGTGCGACACGCTCTGGTCTATTCCCAGTTCGCTGACAAACGGACAGCTGAACGTGAAGTCGATATTCTCCCTATCCTTCTTCATGCCTTTAAGGACGGCACATCCTTCAATGATTCCCGAAAACATAAATTCCTCTTGTTTATAGTTTAGAACTCCTATGTCTGTTGATTAGACAGCACAAAGTTAATGAAAACTTGTTGCACCGCATAAGGTCGGCAGGCCGTGATGAGGCTCAAGGATGAGGTCTGCAGAACAGGAAAATATACCTGCTCAATAGGAAACCATGGACAAGGTCTTGACGATTCACATGTCCTTTAGCGCGTGTACCTCTCCGAGGCACATGCTGGATGCATTCAATACCCCAGACTGCGGTCGCTTCTCTCCCTTAGTCTGGG
>CAYXLA010000186.1:0-3364 GCA_964465765.1 uncultured Bacteroidaceae bacterium
CCGGGCTTCAAGTTTGCCGACTACGAGATGAAGGGCGTGCCCGTACGTCTGGTCATCGGCGGACGCGACCTTGAGAACAACACCGCCGAGGTGATGCGCCGCGACACGCTCGAGAAGACCACCGTGACCTGCGATGGCATCGACAGCTACGTCGAGAACTTGTTGAACGAGATTCAGCAGAACATCTACCGCAAGGCACTGGACTATCGCAACAACCACATCCTGGCCGTCGACACCTACGACGAGTTCAAGGAGAAGATCGAAGAGGGTGGCTTCATCCTCGCACACTGGGACGGCACGCCCGAGACCGAGGCGAAGATCAAGGAAGAGACGAAGGCAACCATCCGCTGCATCCCGTTCGACTCCTACATCCCTGGCGACAAGGAAGAGGGACGCTGCATGGTCACAGGCCGTCCGTCGAAGTGCCGCGTCATCTTCGCACGAGCATATTGATTACGAAACATATTCTGATAGAACAGGCGTTGGGGAACTGGAGGCACGGAGCGGCTTCCGGTTCCCCAATGCGTAAATGGAAGAACACATGTATAAGTCGGTACTGAAATACCTTGTGCTGGCAGCCAAGCTGCTGGCGTTTGCATTCATGGTCATGGTGCTCGTCTCCATGATATCCATACCACTGACGGTGTATATGAACGGCAGGGGAGTGGATGCCTACTGGGTCGATCTCGCGAACGAGACCGTACTGTTTGTCGCGGTGCTCCTGTCGGCGGCACTGATCATCAGGTTCTGGGACCGGCAGACACGGGTGCTGTCGTCACTCGGACTGACGGTCCGCGGCAGGGGTAGGGACCTCCTTCGGGGTACGCTCACGGCAGTGGTGCTCTACGCCGTTGGTTTTGGCGTGTCCGTCGTGGCAGGATGGGTCGCCGTGACTGGCGTGAACCTCGATTGGAGCATGCTCCTGATGCAACTCGTACTGATGCTGGCGGTGGCGCTGGCTGAGGAGACCATGGTACGCGGCTTCGTGCTGGGCCATCTTCTCGACTTGAGCATGAACCGCTATTTGGCGCTCGTCTTGTCGTCCTTGCTGTTCAGCCTGCTGCATTTCGGCAATCCCGACTTCGGCATCATGGCGTTTGTCAACATCTTCCTGGCGGGAATGCTGCTCGGCTCGGCATACATCTACACGCGCAACCTCAGCTACTCTGTCGCGCTTCACTTGTTCTGGAACTGGATACAAGGTCCCGTCTTGGGCTACGACGTCAGCGGACTGCCCACGGGAGGCGTTCTGAGTCTCAGCCTGTCGCCCGACGTGCTGCTCAACGGCGGCAGCTTCGGCTTCGAGGCATCACTGCCGTGCACGGTGCTGATGCTGCTCATGACAGCCCTGACGCTACGCATATATAGAAAGGAATACCAGCTGACGTGCAAGCCATGACCGACACCCCACGAAATCGGACCGTCCGACTGCGCATTGTCGAGACCAGCGATGTCCACGGCAGCTTCTTCGCCTACGACTTCGTGCGCCGTCGTCCCACGCGGGGCAGTCTGGCACGCGTCGATGCCTATGTGCAGCGCCTGCGCAGCACCTATGGCAGCAACCTTCTGCTGCTCGACAACGGCGACATCCTGCAGGGCCAGCCGCCAGCCTACTACTACAACTTCCTCGACCCCACTGCACCTATGCATCCCGTGGCGGAGATGATGAACTACATGCACTACGACGCCGGCAACGTGGGCAACCACGACATCGAGACCGGACGCCCCGTCATCGACCGCTGGACTGCCGACTGCCGATTCCCCATCCTCGGTGCCAACGTCATTGAGACCGCCACAGGCAAGCCACGCTTCGCGCCGTACATTGTCTTCGAACGCGACGGCGTGCGCATCGCCGTGCTCGGCATGGTTACGCCAGCCGTGCCCATGTGGGTCAGCGCCGAGCTGTGGCAGGGACTGCGGTTCGACGACATGGAGCAGACCGCCCGCCGCTGGATGCCCGTCCTGCGTGGCGAGGAGCGGGCAGACATCGTCATCGGACTGTTTCATTCAGGCACGCAGGCGGTCACCGTGGGCAACAGATACCGCGAAGACGCCGCCGTGGAGGTGGCGCAGCATGTGCCGGGCTTCGACATTGTGCTGTGCGGACACAGCCACTACCGCGAGTGCTTCTACGCCGATGTCGACGGTGGGGGCCGCGTGCTGGTGGTCAACCCCTCGAACGCCGCGACTGTCGTGGGCGACGTCAGCGTGACCTGCACACTGCGCGATGGCAAGGTGATTGGTAAGACCATTGAGGGCGGTCTGGAGAGTGTCGCCGCCACCGACATCAGCCCCATGTTCATGCAGCAGTTCGCCTTCAAGTTTGCCGCCGTCGAGCACTTCGTGTCGCGCCGCATAGGTCGCTTGACGTGCACCATCTCTGCCCGCGACGCCTACTTCGGACCGTCGGCATTCGTCGACATCGTCCACAGGGTACAGCTGGAGGTCACGGGTGCCGACATCTCCATGGCAGCGCCGCTGTCCTACAACGCCGTGGTGCACCAGGGCAGCCTGTACATGAGCGACATGTTCAGCCTCTACAAATACGAGAACACGCTCTACACGCTCGACCTTACCGGACGCGAGATCCTCGGCTACATGGAGCACTCCTACAGCCTCTGGACAGACCAGATGCTGACGCCCGATGACCATGTCCTGCTCGTCGACAAGGACTACGAGAAGACCAGCGGCCACCCGTGCCTCGTCAATCCCATGTTCAACTTCGACTCGGCAGCCGGAATCATCTACACCGTCGACGTCACCAAGCCCACGGGGCATAAGGTCAGCATCCTGAGCATGGCGGATGGCAGCGCCTTCGACCCCGACCGTCACTACACCGTCACCGTCAACTCCTACCGCGGCAGTGGCGGCGGCGAGCACCTGACCAAGGGTGCCGGCATAGCCAGCGACGACCTCCGGCAGCGCATCATCGCCATCTCCAAGCATCACCTGCGCTACTACCTCGCCGAGTACGTCAAGCGCCACCACACCATCAATCCCCGCCCACTCAACCAGTGGAAGCTCGTGCCCGAAGAGTGGGTACGTCCCGCCGCCGAGCGCGACCGCCGTCTCCTCTTCAGCGGCATCTGAAGAAGACTCCTGCACAGCGTTCGCCATGCGCTTGCGCTCACTTGTCGGCACCTTCTGTCAAAGGAGTAGCCGTGCTGAAGTCTACCAAGGGCTCAGTAGAAAATCAATGGGGATAATATAGCGTGAAGCGTGCTGCGTGAAGCGTGCTGCGTGACATGGATATTGAGAGGACGTGCAGCCTCGAAGAGGCTGAATTATGCATAACCCCAGTCTAAGCGTAGCGCAGACTGGGGCCACAAGCATCCTCCCCAATCGTGCCTCGGAGAGGTACATA
>CAYXLA010000187.1:0-3363 GCA_964465765.1 uncultured Bacteroidaceae bacterium
AAAAGTTTGTGAAATTAGCCGTGCCGTACAGGCTTTTCGACATAAAGTGGCTACATTTGCCCCTAAGGTAACCGCCAGGAATGGAGGCACACACATAGAGAAGAGGAGACAACATGGAATTCTTTACAGCAGACGAGAGAGCACTGTTCCTGTCATCATATCGCAGGCTGCTGCGCCTGACTGCCGGCACCGTCAGCAACGATGAGATACGGCGACTGAAGGAGCTGATAGGCAAAGCCATGGACGAGGGACGCCTGCAGCGCGACATCTTCGGGCTTAACCCGCTGGTGAAGGACCTGCAGACGGCTGTCATCGTTGCCGATGAGATTGGCATGAAGCGCGCAGGCATACTGGCGATAATGCTGCACGACCTCGCTGCCAGCGGTGTGATTGATGCCACAGGCATCGAAGCCGACTTCGGCAAGGATGTGGCTGTGATTGTGCGCGGACTGATACGCATACAGGAGCTATATACCAAGAGTCCGACCATTGAGTCGGAGAACTTCCGCAAGCTGTTGCTGACCTTCGCCGAGGACATGCGCGTGATTCTCATCATGATTGCCGACCGTGTGAACCTGATGAGGCAGATACGCGACGCAGAGAACGACGAGGCACGACGACAGGTGGCTAACGAGGCAGCCTACCTCTATGCACCGCTGGCACACAAGCTGGGACTGTACACGCTGAAGTCGGAGCTTGAGGACCTGTCGCTGAAGTATACCGAGCACGACGTCTACTACCACATAAAGGAGAAGCTGAACCAGACCAAGAAGAGCCGCGACGCATATATAGAACGCTTCATAGTACCACTGCAGAAGCAGCTGGAGGATGCCGGACTGAAGTTCCACATCAAGGGACGCACCAAGTCCATACACTCCATCTACCAGAAGATGAAGAAGCAGAAGGTGCCATTCGAGGGCGTCTACGACCTGTTTGCCATACGCATCATACTCGACTCGCCTGCCGACAAGGAGAAACAGCAGTGCTGGCAGGTCTACTCCATAGTGACAGACATGTATCAGCCCAACCCTAAGCGTCTGCGCGACTGGCTGTCGGTGCCCAAGAGCAATGGCTATGAGTCGCTGCACATCACCGTGATGGGTCCCGAAGGCAGATGGGTGGAGGTGCAGATACGTACCGAACGCATGGACGAGATTGCCGAACGCGGACTGGCAGCACACTGGCGCTATAAGGGAGTTAAGGGCGAGAGCGGCGTCGACGACTGGCTGACGGGTGTGCGCGAAGCACTCGAAGCATCGGAAGATACCGACGGACGTGCCGCCATGGACCAGTTCAAGATGGACCTGTATGAAGATGAGGTCTTCGTCTTCACTCCCAAAGGCGACCTGTACAAGCTGCCACGTGGTGCCACGGTACTCGACTTTGCCTTTGCCATACATACCAAGCTCGGCAGCATCTGCACCGGCGGTAAGGTGAATGGCAAGAACGTTCCTATACGTCAGGTGCTGCATAGCGGCGACCAGGTAGAAATAACGACATCGGCATCACAGACGCCCAAGCAGGGATGGCTGAAGTTTGTCGTAACGTCGAAGGCAAAGACAAAGATAAAGCAGGCACTGAAGGAAGATGCCGCGCGACAGCATGCCTTTGCACGTGAGGAGCTGGAACGGAAGCTGAAGAACCGCAAGATAGACCTCGACGAGTCTGTCATGATGCACCTGATAAAGCGACTTGGCTTCAAGGTGATAACCGACTTCTACCAGAGCATAGCAGAGGGTACTCTCGACACGGGATATATCATCGACCAATACGTAGAGCAGCAACGGCGCGAAAGTGATGCTGCCACAGGCGAAGCACAACCACGCAGTGCCGAAGGCTATAACATGCAGTCGCAGGCAGAGGAGGATGCTGGCAGGGAGGATGTGCTGGTCATCGACCAGAACCTGAAGGGCATACAGTACCAGTTGGCAAAGTGCTGCAACCCCATCTATGGCGACGACATCTTTGGATTTGTGTCGGTATCGAGCGGCATCAAGATACACCGCACCACTTGTCCCAATGCTCCGAGCATGCGCGAGCGCTTCGGCTATCGCATCGTCAAGGCACGCTGGGCAGGCAAGTCGGCAGGTACTGCCTACCCCATCACACTCATGGTCGTGGGTAATGACGACATCGGTATAGTCACAAACCTGACGTCGCTGATAAACAAGGAAGACGGCATAACACTGCGAAACATCAATATCGACGCCAACGACGGACTGTTCAGCGGACGGCTGACAGTGATGGCGGGCGACACAGGCAAGCTCGATGCACTTGTCAAGAAGCTGCGTGCCGTCAAGGGTGTGAAGAGCATTACACGAATGTAGGCAGCACTACGCAGAGCAGGAGGAGAGCGATGAAGGATAAGATCAGGAAGCAGGTACGCAGCTTCGGCTATGCATGGAACGGACTGAAGAGCTGCATTGGGCATGAGCCGCATCTCGACTTCCATCTGCTGGCAGCAGTCACAGTGACTGTGTGCGGATGGCTGCTCGGCATCAGCCGCATGGAGTGGATTGCCGTGACATTGTGCATAGGCATGGTGATTGCTGCCGAACTGTTCAACACGGCAATAGAGAAGCTGACCGACCTTGTGTCGCCAGAGTGGAACGCACTGGCAGGTAAGGTGAAGGATGTGGCTGCGGGTGCAGTGCTGGTGACCGCCATAGCTGCAGCTGTGGTGGGACTAATAGTCTTCACGCCACACATCCTCAGTCTGCTGTCTATTACTTCTTGACCGACCAGCCGAACTTGCCAATCTTGTCGCCCAAGCCATAGTATCCGCCATGCACGTAGACCAAAGGACGTGCGGCAGCAAGGTCGAAAGCACCTGTCGTAGGGTCAAGGTTCTGCTTGTCGGCACGCACATTCACCACGTCGGCAATGAACATGTGGTGCGACCCTAACGCCAAGACCTCCTTGACACGACACTCTATGCTCAACGGCGACTCCTCTATGAGCGGACACTTCACTACACTGCACTGTCCAGGCGTGAGGTTCATCTCGCTGAACTTATTGTAGTCTTTGCCCGAACGTACGCCACACCAGTCGGTGGCACGTGCCAGACGTTCGGTCGTCAAATTGATGACAAACTCCATGTTACGTCGTATGATGTCATACGAATGACGTTCAGGCCGTACCGAGATGTAGCACATAGGCGGATTGGTACAGATGGTGCCTGTCCATGCCACAGTGAGTATGTTGTACTCCTCAGGCGTACTGCCGCACGACACCAGCACGGCAGGGAGCGGATATATCAGCGTCCCTGGCTTCCAGTCTTCTTTCATATAATGGTACTTTTTTCAGATGTCTCTCTATATATAATAAGGTACGCGCACGCGCGCGCGTACCTTATTATATATA
>CAYXLA010000188.1:0-3305 GCA_964465765.1 uncultured Bacteroidaceae bacterium
GTCTCTCTATATATAATAAGGTACGCGCACGCGCGCGCGTACCTTATTATATATAGAGAGACATATCATCTGCAGAACTTAGACAGTATCAAAAACGTTCAACGTAAAACATAACACGTAAAACGTAACACGCTAAACGCTCAACACCCATCATCCAACACCTAACACCTGTGCCTCGTGAAGAGGCACACATGTTACAGTATCGTGATGTTGTCGCGCTTCTGTTCCTTGTCGCAGTAGTGGCACTTGATGGTGCACGTCTTCTTGTCGATCACGCTGAAGCGTGTACGCATGGGCTCGTTGTTGGTGACGCACTTGGGGTTAGAGCACTTCACAATGCCAACCAGCTCATCGGGCAGTTCAATCTCTTTCTTCTCGACGACCTCATAGTCGCGTATGATGTTGATGCGCACGTTGGGTGCAACGACAGCTATGCGGTTAATCTCGTCGGTGGAGAAGAACTTGTCTGCCACCTTAATGATGCCCTTCTTGCCGAGCACCTGACTGTCGAGGTTAAACCCAATGGTTATGTTGTTGTCCATGTGCTCCAGTCCGAGCAGCGACACTACGGTGAAGAGCTTCTGGGTCGGTATATGGTCAATCACGGTGCCGTTCTTCAGAGCGGCTACCTGCAGTTCTTGTTTGTTTACGCGTGACATATTTGTGAATCCGTTATTCTATCCTTTACTCTTTATTTCTTCTCTGCAGCCAGTCTGACTGAGTCTGCCTTGACCTCGTCGAGCGTGATGCCAAGCACGTCGCACAAGATGGCCTGACGTGCATAGAGTCCGTTCTGTGCCTGCTGGAAGTAGTATGCCTTTGGGTTGTCGTCGACATCGTAGGCAATCTCATTGACGCGCGGCAGCGGATGGAGTATGCGCAGGTTGGGCTTCGTGTTCTCGAGCATTGAGTTGTGAAGGATGTAGACGTTCTTCACACGCTCATACTCCTCGAGGTCGGTGAAGCGTTCGCGCTGCACACGGGTCATATAGAGTATGTCGGCATCGGCAATGCTCTCTGCCGTGAAGTCGCGATGCTCTATGTAGCGGATGCCATGCTCGTCGCAGTAGAGCTTATACTCGTCGGGCATGCGCAGCTCATCGGGTGCTATGAAGTGGAATGTAGGATTGAAGTGGCGCATTGCCTGTATGAGGGAATGGACCGTACGGCCGTACTTCAGGTCGCCTACGAGATAGATGTGGCGGTTCTCCAGTGTGCCTTGTGTCTTGTAGATGGAGTACAGGTCGAGCATGGTCTGCGACGGATGCTGGTGTGCACCGTCACCTGCATTGACCACAGGCACTTCTGTCACCTCACTGGCATAGCGTGCAGCACCCTCCAGATAGTGGCGCATCACGATGATGTCGGCATAGTTGCTCACCATCTTTATGGTGTCCTTCAGCGTCTCTCCCTTCGACGAGCTCGTAGCCTTAGGGTCACTGAACCCAATGACACGTGCACCCAAGCGGTTTGCTGCAGTCTCAAAACTCAGTCGGGTACGTGTGGACGGCTCGAAGAACAGCGTCGCTACGACCTTGCCACTAAGAAGACGGCGGTTAGGATATGTCTCGAATTCCCTGGCCATGTCGAGCATGTAGAGAATCTTCTCCTTGCTGTAGTCGGCAATGGTCACTAAACTTCTATTTCCCATATATAATCTTTAGGTTTTGTTTTTGTCTTGATGAATAGCCTTGTTGTGTGTGTCTGCTCACTCCTCCTCTACCTGCAGCTGCATGACGAACGGTGCATCCTTTGTGCTTGCAGGCCACTCGTTAGAGCCATTGGCATTAGGATTGCCTGTCTTGGCGAAGTTGGTCCAGTAGTCGATCATCTTGTCGCTGAGCTTATAGTCGCCAGCAGTGAACGGACGCCAGCTGTTCTTCAGTGTGTGGAACATAAACCACAGCTCCGACGAGTGGAAAGCACCGGCACTGTCGCCAGGAAGAGCACGGTTGAAGCTGTAGTTGTAGGCTTTGTATGACCCTATCGAGTCGCGCACCTCACAGAGACGACGCTCGCTGTCGCCCAGTGGGAAGATGTCGTTGGCAGTGTGGCCTATCATGTAAGGCACGTCGGATATCTCATTCTTCATTGCTGCCGTAGAGAAGTCGGTAGGCAGCAGCTTGCCGTCGATGTGCGGTGCCAGCATCACGTAGGTCTTCTTCTCCATCATGTACTTGCTCATTGCAGCACTCAGCTCGTCGTAGCTGGCAGCACGCATCTGCTCCAGTGTCGTGAGGCCTCCGGCATCCATAATGTCCTTGCCAAGCTTCTCGGCATCCTCTGCAGATGCACTCGATATTGCCTCACCAATGCCACCTATGCTCTGTATGATGGCTTTAGCCACAAGGCCCTTCGTCTCTGGCGATGTCACCATGGTCTTCACGCTCTGTGCACCTGCACTCTGTCCGAAGACGGTGATGTTGTTGGGGTCGCCACCAAACTGGGCTATGTTGTTATGTATCCACTTCAAGGCTGCTGCCTGATCGTAGGTGCCATAGTTGCCAGATGTGTGGTCGGCATCCTCTGCCGACAGCAATGGATGTGACAGGAAGCCCAGTACGCCAAGACGATAGTTTATGGTGACCAGTATGACACCATGCTGTGCCCAGTCGTCGCCATCCATCGTCACCTCATAGCCATAGCCACCAGAGTAGGCACCACCATGAATCCACATGGCTACAGGCAGCTTGGCTTCTGTGTTACCTACCGTAGCTGCAGGAGCCCATACGTTAAGATACAGGCAGTCCTCACTCATCTCGGGGTCGCCCTCCCAGTAGAACTCTGTGGTATAGAACTGTCCCTCCTGATGCTTTGCCTGCATTGCTGCCGGTCCCCATTTGTCGGCTATCTTCACGCCATCCCATGCCACAACTGGCTGCGGCTTCTTCCAACGCAGCTCACCTGTTGGAGGTGCAGCATAAGGAATGCCTTTATACACCATCACGTTGGTCGAGTCGGTCAGCACACCTTGTACAAGTCCGCCCTCGATTGTCAGCACCGGATTGTCTGCTCCCTTAGGAGCGTTGCCACAGGCTACCGCCAAGCATACCAGCGGCATAGCCAAAAGAGATTTCAGTTTCATTATTCTGTAGTTTATAGTTGTAGTTTCATTTAATCATGGGATTTACTCCCGCCAAATCAGGTCTCAGTAGAAAAGCAGTCGGAATATCCACGTCCTATATGCGTGTACCTCTCCGAGGCACAATATAATGGTTTCTATGTTGGCCCCAGTCTGCGCTGCGCTTAGACTGGGGTTACTCATAAGTGTACCTCTTCGAGGCACCACGTCCTATAGCGTAGAT
>CAYXLA010000189.1:0-3268 GCA_964465765.1 uncultured Bacteroidaceae bacterium
AAGGCCCGAGAGGTTAACCTTGATGGCGCTTGAGGTTAACCTCATCACCCAACACCCAACACCACGCCTCAGCCGGATCTACTGTCGCGTCCGACGCAGTATATCTTACTTCGCCAAGTAAGATATACTTACTTGACCAAGTTAGTAGTACTTACTTTGCCAAGTTAGTACTACTTTTTTGGCAGAGCCGCATGACACAAAAAAAATACTTGGTTCAAGTCGTTGAAGATTGGAGATATAGTCATATATTTGTCCAAAGAGGGAGATTGGGTTCTCCTGCCAAGACAGACACGCATACACGAACATCTAAAAACCATAACGAGCCGTGACTACGAAACATTTCATATACCTGATTCCGGCAGTGCTGCTACTGCTGGCAGTCTCCTGCGACACAGACGAGACGGGTGGCATCAACACCCTGCCCGATGGCAAGTATCCATTGCAACTGACAACAGAGGTAGTGCAGCCACAGACCCGTGGTGGTGGCAAGGATGTATGGACTGGCACAGAAGAGATAGGAGTAAAGTTGGACGGTATGTCCACAGCCAAGAAGTATGTGGTAGCGTCTACAGGCGAGGCAAGTCCTGCTGATGCGGCGAACACCATCTACTGGCAGGACACAGACGAGAAGCAGGTCACAGCATGGTATCCCTACACGACGGCTTCGTCTGTCGACATCTCCGACCAGAGCAACGGATATGCCGCATTCGACTTCATGAGTGCCACAGCAACAGGAAGCTACCAGCAAACGGTGAGCCTCAGCTTCAAGCACCTCATGTCTAAAGTCGTGGTTAAGCTCACAGCCGGCGACGGCATCACGGCAGATGAGATAGCTGGTGCATCTGTCACCTTACGCGGAAAGACCGCAGTCTCGTTCACTAACGGTGCGGTGACTACTTCCAGCACCACCGACGGACTGATAGAGTCCTACTACGATGCTACGGCGAAGAAATATGAGGCAGTGGTAGTGCCACAGGACATGACCGGCAAGATGCTCGTGGTGGTAAACATCGGCAACGACAGCTTCGCCTATACACCTGAGACGACTACTGAAGGCAATCTGGAAGCAGGCACGAGCTATGAATACGCAGTCACCGTGAAGGCAAACGGCATTGAAGTGACAGAAGTAAAGGTAGGCAGCGAATGGAATGCCAGCACCAGCGGAGATGCGACAGTGAGCAGCACCAAGATAATCAGCTACACTGCCAACGAGGTGAAAGCCGGAGACTACATCTACTCCGACGGAACCACCTCCGACGGTGGACTGCGCAAGCGCTATTATGGCAGCAACACAGCACCGGTAATAGCAGACCCCAAGCCAGAGCCAACAGCAGGCAAGACTGTTGTAGGCATTGTCTTCTGGGTACCGAAAGATACCGAGACCCACCTGACTGGACGGTCAACACCAGCCTCACTGACGTTCGACAAGATTATGGCAGCCGATTACCCCAACTGCACCCATGGACTGGCTGTAGCTATCAAGGATGTAGAGAGCGAAGAGAGATGGCAAGTCACCACAAATGATTATGTGGCAACATTCCAAAAAGGATCGAACTTCATAGATGCGAACAAGAGCGACTACGTGACTATAGAATACTCCAATGCCAACAGCAACAGGATTCTCGGCTATCAGAACACACAGGTGATAAAGGCATACAACGATTATGTCAGGCCTACAAGCGGTAGTAAAATCGTCAAGCCAGTCGAAGCACTGAGCGAGTTCACCACATCTACCCCTGCCCCAACGAAAAGTACAGGTTGGTTCATCCCCTCACCGAAGGAACTGCACATGCTCTGCTACAAGGACGTGGACAACATCTATAATCAACGCGGTAGCGGTTGGACCGAAACAAAGAACATCGTCAATGCTTCCCTCGAAAAGACGACGGACGGCGAGACTCTGACTGGCGACTATTGGACATCCACAGAGAACTCCAACATGGCTTTCACAGTAGGCTTCACGTATGCCACCATGGGGTCCGAAAATAAGGACAAGACTTACAAGGTAAGGGCAATTTGCGCATTCTAAAGCAGCGAGGAACACTGAGCGTGTTGCGTGGGACGTATCACCCAACATCCAACACTCAACACCCAACACCGTTATTGCCCAACATCCAACACCAGTCAGGTGTCTACAGCACCGTCTATAAATAATAAGGTACGCGCGCACGCGCGTACCTTATTATTTATAGCAATACGTGTGGCTTCACACGCAAAGCGTACTCAGATCAGTCAGCAGCAAGTGCCTTCTTGGCTTCAGCGTATTCGTCGGTCATCTCCTTCATGACTTCTGCGACGGTCTGTATGCCCTTGCCATTAAACTGTGAGACGTTCTGTCCTATCTCCAACTCGCCTTCGTCGATGTCACCTTCGAAGATGCCCTTGCGGGTACGGCCAATGCCTATGATGCCGAGAAGTTCATCGGCACTTGCACCAGCATCCTCGGCAGACTCAATCTGCTGGCGATACTTGTTGGGAGCCATGCGTGTCGGCGACAGCTTCTTGAGCAGCAGTCGTGTGTCGCCCTCGTTGAGGTTCAAGCAGTAGTTCTTATAGGCATCGCTTGCCGAACTCTCTGCTGTCAGTGCAAAGCGTGTACCTATCTGTACGCCCTCAGCACCCAGTGCCTGTGCTGCAAGTATTGCCTGTCCACTGCCTATGCCTCCGGCAGCTATGAGCGGAAGCTTCGTTGCCTTGCGCACTGCAGGTATCAGGCACATGGTGGTTGTCTCTTCCCTACCGTTATGACCTCCTGCCTCGAAGCCTTCGGCAACGACAGCATCAACGCCAGCCTCCTCGCACTTCACTGCGAATTTAGACGAAGAGACGACATGTACGACTGTCATGCCACGCTCCTTCAGCCATGATGTCCACGTCTTGGGACTGCCTGCAGAGGTGAAGACAATCTTCACGCCCTCGTCGACAAGTGTCTGCATTATCACTGGCAGTTCCGGCTTCTTGAAGAGAGAGACGTTAACGCCAAAGGGCTTGTCGGTTGCCTGACGACATTTCTGTATGTGCTCGCGCAGCAGCTCGGGTGTCATCGAACCGGCACCTATAAGTCCCAGTCCTCCTGCATTGCTGACAGCCGACGCCAGACGCCAGCCGCAGCACCACACCATGCCACCCTGAATGATGGGATACTCTATTCCGAAAAGAGATGTTATTCTATTCATATATATAATAGTAATGTGTCTGTTTTTTTGGCTCAGTAGAAAATAGGTGGGGATAAGTCGCGTCCTGTAGCGCGTGTACCTCTCCGAGGCAC
>CAYXLA010000190.1:0-3237 GCA_964465765.1 uncultured Bacteroidaceae bacterium
TTCCATCCTGTATTCGACAGCAAGCGTGAGATGATTTGGGTAGGTGGTGGTGCCGGTATGGCTCCTCTGCGTTCGCAGATTATGCATATGTTGAAGACACTGCATACACGTGACCGTGAGATGCATTACTTCTATGGTGCACGTGGCATAGACGAAGTATTCTTCATGGAAGACTTCCTCGAACTGGAGAAGGAGTATCCTAACTTCCACTTCCACTTGGCACTCGACCGTCCTGATCCAAAGGCAGATGCTATGGGCGTGAAGTATACTCCGGGATTCATCGCAAATGTACTTGGCGACACATACCTCAAGGCTCACGAAGCTCCCGAGGATGTGGAGTACTACCTCTGCGGTCCTCCAATGATGGCAAAGACAGTGCTTGCTCTGCTTGACAGCCTTGGCGTAGAAAGCAACATGATACGCTTCGATAACTTCGGTTGACATTCAGACAGCAATCGCTTATATAGACAAAGGGTGCATCGGAAATTGTTCCGGTGCACCCTTTGTGCTGATATTGTGTTACGCTAATAACTCAACCCTATACCCATCACTCAACACCCAACACCGCACATGTGTGCTGTCGCACATGTGCCATTACAGTGTGGCTGTGAAGCAGAAGTCGTTCTTGTTGAGGCTTGTTAGGTCGGGTAGGGGAGCATTGTTAGGGAAGAGTCCGTAGACAGAAGAGCCTGACCCAGACATTGAGGCATAGGTAGCGCCCCAACTGTACATTGCATCCTTTATTGCCTTAATCTCTGGATGCTGCGGGAAGATGCTCTCCTCGAAGTCATTCACCATCAGCTCGCGCCATTCACTGACAGGCATCTTGATGATGTCCTTAAGGCTCCGGCATGGCTTCTGTGGACTGATGCCTGCAAAGGCTTCTTTGGTCGAAACGAAGATGTCCGGCTTCACAATCACTATCTGCCATCCATGCAGGTCCAGTTCGATGGGTTCAAGCATGTCGCCAATGCCAGTGGCAAAGGCTGGCTTGTCCTGAACGAAGAAGGCACAGTCGGCACCAAGTCGTGCGGCATATTCCTCCAGCTGACGTGTACCTATATTAATATGGTATACTTCGTCCAACATCCGCAGCATAAAGGCAGCATCGGCAGAGCCACCACCCAAGCCTGCTCCCGAAGGTATGGACTTATGCAGGAAGATATCAGTGGGTGGCAGTCCGTATATATCGTCAAGCAATTTGTATGCCTTGACCGCAAGGTTCTTCTCGGGGTCGCAGTCTATGGCGTTCCCATATTGCTTCAACGTGTACTTATGAGTCGTGCCGTCGGTCTGTTGACGCGGCACAATCTCCAGCACATCCTCAAGTGGAATGGGGTAGAACACTGTCTCAAGGTCATGATAGCCGTCTTGCCGTTTGGCTGTGATGTTCAGTCCGAGGTTTATCTTGCAGTTGGGAAAGTCAATCATAATAATCTGTTTGTAGCAACATTAGTATTGGCAAAGGTAACGATTAGTTGAAATCTTGTTGATAACGCAGTCCCGAAAAACGTCCGTGTAAGTTCTAAACGAAGTATCTTTGCGTCCACTCAATAAGTTGAAAACACTATATAGCCATGCCAGAAGACAACCGACCCGCAGCACGCAAGCCGCGTTCTGCCAAGACAAAGACACAGGTGACACCCGTATCAGACTACGGACGCATACCGCCTCAGGCCACTGACCTCGAAGAGGCAGTGCTCGGTGCGTTGATGATAGAGAAGGATGCCTTCTCCATTGTCAGCGAGATACTCAAGCCCAAGTCGTTCTACGAGACCAAGCATCAGCTCATCTATGCAGCCATAACCAATCTGGCCATAAACGAGAATCCTATCGACCTTCTCACGGTGAAGGACGAGCTGCAACGCGAAGGCCATCTCGATGAGGTCGGCGGCGCATTCTATCTGGCACAGCTGACCAACAAGGTTGCATCGGCTGCCCATGTGCTCTATCACGCACGCATCATCGCACAGAAGTCGTTGGCACGAGAGCTCATAACATTTGCCAGTGCCATCGAGGGCAAGGCCTTCGATGCTACCGAAGATGTGGAAGACTTGATGCAAGAGGCAGAAGGCAAGCTGTTTGAGATTTCGCAGCAGAACCTGAAGAAAGACTACACGCAGATAAATCCCGTACTCGAACAGGCATATAAGCAGATACAGATGGCTGCTGCACGCGAGAACGGACTTAGCGGACTTGAGTCGGGCTTCCATGATCTTGACAAGATAACCTCTGGTTGGCAGAACTCCGACCTCGTAATCATTGCCGCACGTCCTGCCATGGGAAAGACCGCCTTTGTGCTATCAATGGCGAAGAACATGGCTGTCAACTTCAAGATACCAGTGGCATTCTTCTCTCTCGAGATGAGCAATCTGCAGCTTGTCAACCGACTCATTGCCAACACCTGCGAGATCCCTAGCGATAAGATTAAGAGCGGACAGCTTGCCGACTTTGAGTGGCAGCGTCTGGACTATAAGCTGCGCGACCTTCTCGATGCACCACTATATATAGACGATACCTCAGCACTGTCCGTCTTCGAACTTCGCACCAAGGCACGTCGTCTGGTGCGCGAACAAGGGGTCAAGATTATCTTCATCGACTACCTTCAGCTTATGAATGCCAGCGGCATGTCTTATGGTAGTCGTCAGGAAGAGGTGTCGACCATATCGCGTTCGTTGAAGGGACTGGCTAAGGAACTTAACATACCTATCATTGCACTTTCGCAGCTCAACCGTTCTGTAGAGACACGCTATTCGGGTAACGCTGCCGACAATGGCAAGCAAGGCTATGAAGCACGTCGTCCGCAGCTCAGTGACCTTCGTGAATCTGGTGCCATCGAGCAGGATGCCGATATGGTGCTCTTCATCCATCGCCCTGAGTACTATAAGATATACGAAGACGATAAGGGCAATGACCTGCACGGCAAGGGTGAGATTATCGTGGCAAAGCACCGTAATGGTGCTGTCGGTGAGATATGGTTGAGCTTCATAGGTAAGTACACACGCTTCCAGAACCTCAACGATGAGTCTGTACTCGATATCGATGAGAATAGCAACGACGGTGAGACGCTCGGCTCACGCATCAACGGTCCCATTGGCAGTGATGCTCCCGTGCCTCCTCCAGCCCCCGATGGCTACAGCCTCCCATCCTCTAATCAGAACGATCCGTTCGGCCAGATTGCTGGCGATGACGTACCGTTCTGATGGGATAATGGGTACGAATCTTTCGGCACAAAGG
>CAYXLA010000191.1:0-3102 GCA_964465765.1 uncultured Bacteroidaceae bacterium
GAGGCACCACGTCAGGATGCCTGCGGCACCGGTGAGGGGTGTTGGATGTTGGGCGTTGGATGATGCAGGATGTATACATATCCTATCATTGTCTTCACGCAGCACGCTACACGCTTAACGCAGCACGCTTAACGCACCTCGACGGTCAGGCCGTCGTAGGCGAAGTGCATGCCTTGGGGCAGGGCGGCATCGATCTGGGCATGGAGTCCGGCATAGTGGCTCATGTGGATGAAGTAGGTGTCGCGGGCTGCCAGGCGGCGGGCATTGTCGATGGCTTCGGCGATGTTCTGATGCGAGGGGTGCTCGCGGACATGCAGAGCGTTCATGACAAGGACCTGCAGATGGCTGAGGCTGGCGTAGCTCTCGGCAGGCATGGACTTCATGTCGGTGACATAGCCCAGACGACCACAGAAGACGTA
This sequence comes from uncultured Bacteroidaceae bacterium, assembly GCA_964465765.1. Taxonomy (GTDB): domain Bacteria; phylum Bacteroidota; class Bacteroidia; order Bacteroidales; family Bacteroidaceae; genus Bacteroides. Next base: position 420 of record CAYXLA010000191.1, read on the forward strand.
GCCCAAGATGGGCAGTGCACCGTGCATGACACGGACAGGCATGATCTCGACGTCGCCGACGGTGAAGGGGCGGAAGGGCTCGACGGCATGGACGTCGAACAACGGTGCTCCAGGGTAGTGCTTCTCGAAGCAATAGGGCAGACGGTGGTGCAGCTGGTCGATGACGCGCTGCTCGGCATAGATGGGGACGTTGCCAAAGGCCTGGTTGGGGCGCAGGTCGTCGAGTCCGGCGATGTGGTCGAAGTGCTCGTGGGTGAGCAGGATGGCATCGGGAGCGACGAAGGGACGTACGCCGAGCCACTGCTGGCGGAAGTCGGGACCACAGTCGATGAGTAGGTTCTGGCTGCCGGATGTGACAAGGGCGGAGGAGCGCAGACGGTTGTCGCGCGGGTCGGCAGATGTGCAGACGGGACAGGTGCAGCCCAGTGTGGGCACGCCGCCAGAGGTGCCTGTGCCGAGAAAGCGTATGGTAAGGGTCGGGTCGTTCATGGTGTGGCTCATTCTATGAAGTTGACTTCGGGGTGGAGCTGCAGGCCGAACTGAGAGAGCACATCGTGTTGCACTGCCGTGGCAAGACGCAGGATGTCGCTGCCGGTAGCTCCACCGGTGTTGACGATGACGAGTGCCTGCTTGGCGTAGACGGCTGCCGGTCCCAGTGAGCGGCCTTTCCATCCGCACTGCTCGATGAGCCATCCGGCAGGGATCTTGGCACTGCCGTCGGGCTGCTGATAGTAGGGCATCGAGGGGTGAAGGCGCAGCAGGCTGTCTTTCTGCCCGGCACTGACGACGGGGTTCTTGAAGAAGCTGCCGGCACTGCCCAGCTCGGCGGGGTCGGGCAACTTGGCACGACGGATGCCGATGATGGCTTGCCGCACGTCGGAGAGGGTGACGTCACTGCGTCCCTCGAGTGCCTGACTGATGGCCTTATAGCCCAACTGCAGGTTGGGTTGCTTGCTGAGGCGGTAGGTGACGTGGGTGATAAAGACATCCTTCATGTCGGGGCGCTTGAAGAGGCTGTCGCGATAGGCGTAGCCACACTCCGAGACATCGAACGCAAGACGGCGTCCCTGCATGTCGACAGCCTCAACACGGCTGATGACATCTTTCACCTCGACGCCATAGGCACCGATGTTCTGCACAGCGCTGGCGCCGACCTCACCAGGTATGAGCGAGAGGTTCTCTACACCCTGCCATCCGTGGATGACGCAGAGCGCCACGAAGTCGTCCCACACACAGGCGGCACCGACACGCACAAGTACCTCGTCGGCGGTCTCACTGACGACAGTGATGCCACCGATGCGCGAATGGAGCACGGTGCCATGATAGTGGGGATTGAGGAACAGTAGGTTGCTGCCGCCACCGACATGCAGATGGCGCGGAGCTATCTGTCCGCTGCCGATGATGCGCTGCAGCTCTTCGACAGAGGAGTAGCGGCAGAGGCTGTCTGCCACGACATCGATGCCGAAGGTATTGGGTATGCGTGCCGGCTGGGGGCTGGAGGTTGTCGTCGTCATATACTGGTGTCCTCGAATTTGTAGAGCATCCACTCGCCGCGACGCTTGTGGAAGTATAGGATGGCGGAGTAGCCGTCGGAGCCGTTGAGCTTGATGACCTTCGTGGTCGAGGTCTCGCTATTCTGCTGTCCGTAGTCGATGTTGGGGAGCACGTCGACGGGCAGGTCGGGACGGAATGCGAACCATTCGCTGACGCCGAGCGTGGTGTGAAGGATGGAGAACTCGTCGTCGGGGTCGACGGTGACGAACTCCAGCGGGTTGGCGACATGGCGACTCTGGAAGAGGCTGTCGGTGACGAAGTTGCGGTAGAAGTCGGTGAAGCCCTCCTCGGCATCGGCGACGGGAAGGAGGTCGATGCGGCTGAGCATCCATGCACCGCGCATGCGCTCGAAGAGGTAGGTCTTCTGCATCATGGTGCCCAGATAGACCCACTCCACACGCACGGCGTTGAGCGAAGTGTCGCCCTCGAGGTCGAGGTCGGACTCGCGGTCGAAGAGTATGTAGTAGGTGTTGCTGCGGTTGAACGTGGTGTCCTGCTTCCAGTACTTGCGTTCGATGCTATAGACAGTGTCGGCATCGTGGAACTCCAGGGGGAAGACCACACGGCTGCGCTGGAAGCGTGCATCGGACGAGAAGTTGAACATAAAGTCCTCAAACAGTTCGTCGGCACTGACGGGCTTGACCTCTTCCTCCTCGGCACGACGCAGGCTGTCTGCCAAGGCTGCGGAGTCGGCACGCGCCATGGCAGCCGAATCGACCATGTCGGTGATGGCGGCAAACGGCGTGCGGTCGTTCTTCCCGAGATTGCAGGAGAACACCACCACGGTGAGGAACAACAATATGACTATCTTTACGAGCTGTCTCATTTTGCAGGCGCAAAGATACATCATTTCCGTGTTATGTGTTATGTGATATGTGTTATGTTCCGGTCCTATATGTATCTTCGAAGGTGCAAGTACTAATGCTTATGGTCCGCGGAACTAAAGACGTGCTGCGTTAAGCGTGCTGCGTGCTGCGTGAGCAATATCTCAACATAAAACATTACACATCCTTCATGTAAGTACCTCTCCGAGGCACAGATAGGTGATAGCGTGTCTATCCCCAGTCTGCGCTGCGCTTAGGCTGGGGTTACTCGTTAGTGTACCTCTTCGAGGCACCACGTCCTAATG
>CAYXLA010000192.1:0-3089 GCA_964465765.1 uncultured Bacteroidaceae bacterium
CACGTTCCCCAACAAATATCCCTTACAACACAAGTCCGTGCGGGGCCGCATTGTAAGGGATATCGATAGGGTAGTAGGTTAGCCGTTCCTTATTTCACGGTAGCTTTCACATACTCTTTTCCTGCCGGCTTCGTCGAGTCTTTTCCGTAAAGATCGGAATATTTGCCTGCTGGAAGGTCCGACAGCACAAAGGCGGTGCATTTCCTACCGGCAATGACCTTGTCGGTTGTGGCAGTATTGATGGCTGTAGCCACCAGTCCGACCAGCAGACCGAAGCCGCTGCTTCCGCCACTGACGCTCGTGTCAACCTTCACATTACCCTCACGGGTATAGAGTGTCTGTCCTGTCTTGGTGGAACGGAGTATGTATTCGACGTCGACTGTCAGTTTGCCGCCTATGTTGCTGCGTTTCCAGTCCTTGATGATTGTAAACATTGCAGCATCGGCTCCCAGCACATTGCGGAATGTCGACAAGTCGGCTTCCAGGAAGTTCTCTGCGTCATACGCACTCTCCTGCTGGAACATCTCCATCGTCAGGTATGGAGAATACACATAGTATCCCTTCTCGCACAGCGGCAGATACATGGTCGTATAGAAATAGTCCTTTGCCTCGGCATGTGTCGTCTGGTTTATAGGAGGCATAATGGCAATCGTCACAGGCTTTTCCTCGTACATGGCGGGATATCTCTCACCCATAGTTTTCGTTGACGAGCACGATGAGATGGCAATGGCGGAAAGCAAAAACAATATAATCTTTTTCATTTCTCAAGTTGCTTTATTATTCGTGAGATATAAGTTTCAGACTCTGGATAAAGTTCGATCTCCTGCTTGAGGTAGCTCAAACCCTCTTCTTCCTTGCCACCCATATAGAGGGCATATCCATACTCGGCATACAGTCCTGGAGGAACAACTCCGCGTGTGCCTTTCTGGTTCTGGATGAGCTTGAGATATTGCTCCATCATCTTTGTCTTCAGCTCGTCAGTCTGTTTCTTGCTATACTGATATGTAGCATCCTCATAGTCATACCATGAGTACATGGGCTTGGTCGAACTACATGAGGCAAGAAGCCCCATGAAGGCTCCTAATAGAATCAACTTCTTCATTATTTTATGTTATGGTAATACGATTTGTTTAACTTCCTGTGTCGACACGAATATCTTCTTCTGGTACAGATTCTTGCCCTCGCATGTCACTGTGATGTTTCTTGTGCCGGTAGCTATGCCATATTGTGAACCCCTACGGTTAGCCTTCTTCTCTTTAACCACTTTGGCTGTGAAGGGAGCGTTGTCGTCAATCTTCACTTCGACGTCCTTCCCTGCATACTCGTTAGGACTTACAAACAAAAGAAATGCCATATCTTCTTTTCCGCTTTCCTGCGCTACAGGAAGGTGTGCACGACATCCTGCCATCAGGACGGTGAGGATGGATAGTATGATTAACTTCTTCATTTTTTTATCACTTGACTTGTTCGATGATGTAGTCATTAATGTTCGACTCGTTGATGTCCTCGGATGTGGTGAGGTCCACAAACGCATATTCCGTTTCCGGTGTGTCACCTCCCGTAGCAGTCACAGTCGCCGTACCCACTTGCTTTCCTGGCAGGGTAATCATGATTCCTGTCTGCGGGTTCTTCACCTTCTTGCCTTTGGTCATGACGGCAAAGGTCATACCCTCTTTAATGCCTTGGCTCTCTCCGCCTGCAATCAGCGTAGCGTCCGTGTCACGCGAGATGATGTAAGTCTTCCACGGACTGTTGGTGCACTTGTTGATGATGTTCTCAACCAACTGCCCGATGGCTTCCGATATGGCCTTGTCGCTCAGTGTTGCATCATAACTTGCCGTACCGCCTACGCCCATAGTCGTCTTTGTCGTCAGCTCAGCAGAGCCCTTTGCCTCGTCAGAGTAGATGATGAGACCCGACGACACGTCCACAAGTCTGATGGCGACAGCAGCCTCCACCGTCTGTGTCTTCTGCGACTTGAACACACCATTCTTGCCTGTGTTCTTGCGGCCGAACTCCGTAATAGAGCCAATAATCATATAGTCAGCTCCGATGGTTGCAACACCAGTCTCGCCCTTCTGGCACTCCTCCAGCAAGGTTGCCAGGTCGCTACGCTCCAGCAGGATGAACTTCCCCGACGACGCAAGCTTTGCCGACAAGATGTCCAGTGCCTGTTTCCCCATAGGATCATTCTCCTTGTCATAGAAGATGCCCTTTGCATATTGCGTCTCATTCGAGAAGCGCCCTATAGCCACTTTCCGTTTCAGGACCATACCGTCATCTTGAGTCTGGCTTTGTGGCGTTTCAACAACGACGGTCTTGCGTTGTGCCGATACAAATGGCACAGACAGCAGCAAGGCAATTAGTAAGCAGAACTTTCTCATAGATACTCTCGTTCTATAATTGGTACCAATGGCTCCCTGTTGGTGGTTTATGGTGTTTGTTCGCGTGTGTGTTACATAAAATGAAAAGCGTGGAGCCAGTCTTGCCGCTCGTCCCACGTCCTGCGAAGTCTCCACTCATTGCCCAATCCTTGTCCAAACAACCAACGCCGGAAGCCCCATGGGGTAGTAGTGCAAGCATATATATAGTCCACTCCTTTTGCAGCCAACACTGATGGTGCCACCATCCGTCGGGTGCGGGTAAAAGAGAGACCTATACAATGCACTCCATGAAGCGTCCTTTGCTGCCTTGTCTTTTTTTGACGGATTGTTGCGAACCGATAGAGATCCTCAGAACGTCAAAACCATGAGCGTACAAAAACGCCTTTACCTTATGTATGTCCACCCCAGCCCCACACTATGTGAGGCTGGTTTATAAGCTGCAAAGTTACGATTATTTACAGATAAAATACAAAACAAGGACAAAAAAGCACAAGCAAAAAGGTCGCAGCATAGTAGTAGGGAATAGTCATGTCCTATGGCGTGTGTACCTCTCCGAGGGTGCGCCGCGCACTCCGAATTCACAAACTGAAGTCACTGCGTCCCCATAGTCTGAGCATATTCAGGCTTCATTCAGTAATCTCTTTGGTTGTCCATCCTGACGGGATGCCGTTATAACTGTTTTCCTCCAACGTCAAAGTCGACTTC
>CAYXLA010000193.1:0-3059 GCA_964465765.1 uncultured Bacteroidaceae bacterium
AGCTCTTGTGCTCTTGTCTACGAAAGAGGTGAAGTCGATGGCTTGCTTCTCTGCCACTTCAACAGTCTCGTCGTTGCTGCAGCCAGCAAACATTGCGGCAGCGCACCCTAATACTAGTAAAGTCTTTTTCATTGTTATAGAAATGTTTTGATGAATATTATTGTTTCTCGTTAGTTCCAAAATAGTGTGTATCTCTCTCAGAGCTTGATGTCTATATCTTCATACTCGCCCCAGTCGTCAACGTTGACATCGAAGCCAGAGCCTCCAGTCTGCTTTCCTTCTTCATCGGATATCTCTATCCCTCGTACCACGATGACTCCTCCTTGTGGCTGTGCCGTCACCTGGTCGGTCACATCGAAGTCGAACGACTTGGTCTTTCCATTCCTCAGCCTCACCTCAAGGTTCAGCGCATACTTGCGGTCTGCCCTTGTCTGGTAGTGCGGATTAGGATAGTCGGGCACGCCAAACGACTTCACCAATGCCTGTGCACCGAAGCTCTCGAGGGTGCAGTCGTGGAGTATGGTGACAGCTTCGTCGGACGTGCGTCCACTGTTGAGCCATACCGAACCAGCCATGCCTGCCATGGCACCACGTGCCAGCGACACATACTTCAGTCCGCTACTGAACTCATAGCGCACCAGGTAGGTGTAGACCAACGGATACATCGTCACCCGCAGTACGGGAGTATCTGTGGTGCGTTCCACCGTGAGCGAGTCTATGTAACTGCCATAGAGCATGTCGGGTGGTGCCACTGTGGTCTCCTCACTTTCCTCTTCCGTATATGGACTGCCGAGGTATGAGGAGCGCGTACGCGTACGTGTCGTAGCCTTGGCAGAGGCATAGAAGTCCAGTCCGTTGAACTCGATATACTCGGTGTCGTTGCTATAGATCAGCACTGAGTGCTCTCCAGGACTCATATATATGGTCTCGCCATCCGGCTCTATGTTGTTTATGTTGCTTGTGCCATCGGCATTGTAGACCTGCACACGCAGTCCGGTAGGGGTTGCAGGACGAAGGTCGTCATACTCCATGCCGAACGACTCCTTCCACGTCGGGAAGCTCTTCCAGTCGTAGCCGCCCTCGCAGGTGTACTGCCACTCGTTCTCATAGACGACCTCTATGCGCACGTCAGACGTCGGTGCATGCTCGTCATGATTGAAGCACAGCTCCTTGTTCTCGCACGAAGAGAATAGCGCAGTCATGGCAGTAACACACAGAGCACTCCAGAATGCCTTGAATATCGTTCCTGATTGTCCACGCCTCATCTCACTGTTTATATTTTCCTCGTCCTATCTTCCACACCAGAGACACCTCTGCCTTGGTGGGACCGAACCACTGCCGGTTCTTTGTTGCCTGCCATACATAATGTCCGTCGACGGGTAGATACTCGTAGTATGTACCGCCCCAGTAGCCTACGCCAAGGGTGAAGTCGAGGTTCAGCCTGCGTGCAATGGGCAGAGAGTAGCCGTACTCAATGCCTGCGGCATAGTTGGGCGACTCCCAAAGTGTTGCTCCAGGCTTACCACCCATGTATCCCTTGCCTCCCCACTCGAAGTCGTAGGTGAAGATCTGTCCGTAGACACCTATGTGATGTCCAGTCAATGGCTTCTCTGCAGCCTTGCGACCAAACCATGTGCGAAGGGCAATGTCACCGCCATAGGCACGCCAATAGCGATGCAGCGTATTGCTGTTCCACCAGCCATAGACCCAGCTTGCCACGAAGCTCCAGTCCCTGCCAAGCCAGTCTTTGCCAAGATAGAACTCAGTACTCACGTTAGGCAACGCCAACACATCATAGAGCATGTTTGTCCTCACAGACATGAGGAAGGACCTCTTCATGCTATCTGCTGTCGGCTCTGCTGCCGTCTGTCCCAGTGCGACATTGCATCCAAGGGACAAGGCGACCACGAGTATGGATGTATACCTATTGAACAATTTCATAGCAAGTCGGCAGATTTCTATGGAAGAGTCCTACCTATTGGACCGCAAAGGTACTAACTATCCTACTACAAACAGTATTGTCAACACTACAACACCCTTAATGAGTGTTAATATTGGGAATATTTAACGAATAGACATAAAGCGTCGCCTGTAGGAGCAGACACCTATAGACATCATGGCAGATAGCGTTCATCTACCTCTATGCCATGATCTCTACACAGACGGAGAAACTCATCACGAAATGACAGGACCTTGTGATGCTCTTTCTGGTTGATGATATACTGCTTTATAGAAGCCACGTCACTCTTGCTGACCGTAGACGCATAGTACTCAGGCTCCCAACCGTCGAACATAGGGAACTTCGTATCCCTATTTGCCTTCATAAACTTGCTTGTGGCTGTCTTCATGTCGCGCATAAAGTCAGACAAAGCGACCGAAGGGTGCACCTCCATAAGCAGATGTACATGGTCGGGCATACCGCCAATGCGATGAAGCACACAGCCGCGTGAGCGCAAGAAGGTGAGCATATACAGATATAGCTCACGCTCATGAGACTCGTTGATAGCGGGTACACTCCTCTTCGTGCGGAGTACAATGTGATATATCAGATTGACGTAGCTCATGGCACAAAGTTAGCAAAATATCTGTACATCTGTGTCATGTTACGTGACGCATCAATATTGGGTGCTTAGCTTGAGGTATTGGGTAACGTTCTCCAGTCTTTCATGTATGTACCTCTTATAAGGTGTTGAGTGTTGGGTGAACCGGTCCTCTGTGTATGTACCTCTCCGAGGCACGATTGGGGAGGATGCTTGTGACCCCAGTCTGCGCTGCGCTTAGGCTGGGGTTATGCATAATTCAGCCTCTCCGAGGCTGCACGTCCTCTGAGAAGCCTCACCCCAGCCCTCCCCTGAAGGGAAGGGTGATAAAAGTCCTTCCCTTTAGGGGAGGATTTAGGAGAGGCATCACGCATCACGCTTCACGCTTAACGCTTCACGTCCTGCTGTGGTGTCCCGACGGGACACAATTATGCCTAACCCCAGACTAAGGGAGAGCAGCGACCGCAGTCTGGGGCCTAAACGCATCCCTCACATGTGCCTCGGAGAGGTACATACATG
>CAYXLA010000194.1:0-3048 GCA_964465765.1 uncultured Bacteroidaceae bacterium
CTCGAAGAGGTACACTAACTAGTAACCCCTGACTAAGGGAACGCAGTGACCGCAGTCTGGGGTAAAAGTACGCACCCAACATGTGCCTCGAAGAGGTACAAGCGCTACAGGACATGAGGCAATAGTTAGGACCTTATCCCCATCTGATTTTCTACTGCTTACCGATGTGCCCTGTTTCCGTTTTGAGCTATCTTTGCTGAGAACTTAGGACAACACCACCCATGCCGACACGCAGCAGAGAGATGAATGGGCAACACTGCTTTCAATATAATGCAATCTCGCCGAAACACATTACGGATTGTTACTTTGTTGCGACCATCTGCTTACACTTGCATACACAGACAAACAAAATAAAATAAAAAGTCACCAAAACCGATACCAGCAAAGCAAAAGGCAGTAATTTAGCGGTCGAAAAGGAACAAATGACAGCAAACAACAACAAATAAAAGCAAAATGCCAACGTCATTACACTTCACTAAGATGCAGGGAGCAGGCAACGACTACATATATGTAGATGCCTCGCGCTACGACGTCAGGAAGCCGGCAGAGCTGTCTGTGCTGCTTAGCGCTTACCACACAGGCATCGGCAGTGACGGTCTGATACTCATAGGACGTGCCGGCGACGATGCTGACTTCACGATGCGGATATTCAACAACGACGGGTCGGAAGCCATGATGTGCGGCAACGGAGTGAGGTGCGTAGGCAAATATGTCTACGACAAAGGACTGACGCAGAAGCACGAACTGAAGATTGACACACTGTCGGGCATCAAGACATTGCGGTTGCACATTGACAACGACTGCTACGTCAACAGCGTCACGGTGGACATGGGCATACCGCAGTTGTTGGCTGTCGACAGAGGCGACGGTCATCCGCACGAGATGATTGAGGCGACCGTGACCGCTGGCGGACACACGTTCAGCGGCACAGCCATATCGATGGGCAATCCGCACTTGGTGATCTTCACCGATGATGTTGAGGGCATCGACCTCGCGGCATTGGGGTCAGAACTAGAGAGACATCCATGGTTCCCCGACCGAGTGAACGTGGAGTTTGCCGAGGTGCTTGACGATAGACGCATCCGAATGCGGGTGTGGGAACGAGGCTCTGGCATCACGATGGCATGCGGAACGGGAGCTTGCGCCACTGCGGCGGCGGCACTGCTTACAAGGCGAAGCTGCGGAGAGAGCGAAGTAACGATGGACGGTGGCACACTGACCCTGCAATGGGGAGGAGCTTCCGCCCATTTGTTTATGACAGGACCTGCCACTACAGTGTTCGAAGGTACGGTGGAGGTCGGCAGTGAATATGCAACAGAAGTCCGACAGACGGCAACAGACTGACAAAAGCAACAACAACAGAAGAAGAGGAGAACGACACAATGGCACTGGTAAACGAATACTTCACGAAGCTGCCCGAGAGCTACCTGTTCTCGGACATAGCCAAGAAGGTCAACAGCTTCAAGGTGACACATCCCAAGACACGCGTCATCAGCCTCGGCATAGGCGACGTGACACGTCCCCTGCCACAGGCATGCATCGAAGCCATGCACAAGGCTGTCGACGAGATGGGCAGTGCAGAGACATTCCGTGGCTATGGTCCTGAGCACGGCTACGACTTCCTGATCGATGCCATCATAAAGCACGACTACGCACCACGCGGCGTGCGTCTGACACCACAAGAGGTATTCGTCAGCGACGGCGCCAAGAGCGACACAGGCAACATAGGCGACATACTCCGTCACGACAACAGCGTCGGCGTTACCGACCCCACATATCCGGTCTATGTCGACAGCAACGTAATGGGGGCACGTGGTGGCGACCTCATGTCCGACGGCCGATGGAGCAACATCACATATATCCCCTGCACGGCTGCCAACGGCTTCGTACCCGAGATTCCCAAGAAGCGCATAGACATTGTCTACCTGTGTTTCCCCAACAATCCCACAGGCACCACACTGACTCACGCACAACTGAAGGAGTGGGTGGACTACGCACTGAAGAACGACACGTTGCTGCTGTTCGATGCTGCCTACGAAGCCTTCATCAGCGAAGACGACGTACCACATAGCATCTACGAGATAAAGGGAGCCAAGAGATGTGCCATAGAGTTCCGCAGTTTCTCAAAGACAGCAGGCTTCACCGGCGTTCGTTGCGGCTACACCGTGATACCCAAGGAGCTCACCGCTGCCACACTCAATGGCAATCGCATTGAGCTCAACCACCTGTGGAACCGCCGCCAGTGCACCAAGTTCAACGGCACAAGCTACATCACACAGCGCGGTGCCGAGGCAGTCTACACGCCCGAAGGACAGGCACAGGTAAGGGCAAACATCGACTACTATCGCGAGAATGCACGACTGATGCTCGCCAGCTTCGCTGCCATAGGGCTGCAGGCTTTCGGCGGAGTCAACTCACCATACATCTGGCTGAAGACGCCCAAAGGCATTGGGTCGTGGAAGTTCTTCGAGCAGATGCTCTATGAGGCAAATGTGGTATGCACGCCTGGAGCAGGCTTCGGGCCCAGCGGAGAAGGCTATGTCCGACTGACAGCCTTCGGACAGCACGACGACTGCAAGGAGGCAATGCAACGCATAGGCCATTGGTTATGACAACTAGACAAAGCAATACAACATACAACGGTATTGGTTTTTAATAAGGTAAGAAGATTGTAATTAACGAAAACGACAGAGGAGGGAAGCGAATGAAGAAGATTGAAGCGGTCATCCGCAAGACGAAGTTCGACGAGGTGAAGGAAGCACTGCTCGAGGCAGACATCGAGTGGTTCTCCTACTACGAGGTACGAGGCATCGGCAAGTCACGTCAGGCACGTATATACCGTGGCGTGATGTACGACACCAGCTCCATAGAGCGCATACTCATATCCATCGTGGTTCGCGATCGCAATGTCGACCGCACCGTCGAGGCGATACTCAAGGCTGCACAGACGGGCGAGATTGGCGACGGCAGAATATTCGTGATACCTGTGCTCGACGCCGTGAGGATACGGTCGGGCGAGCATGGCGACATAGCCCTCTACAATGCCGA
>CAYXLA010000195.1:0-3042 GCA_964465765.1 uncultured Bacteroidaceae bacterium
GTGGACACGCTATATGCTCTGGAGAACGACCCACAGACCTGGGCTGTCTCCGACACCAGCGTGCCATACTCGCACGATGCACTGCGACAGTATGTCGAGGCATCGCAGAACGACCTGTTTGTCGACCGACAGCTGCGACTAATGATAGTGGAGCAGGAGGGAGGAGTGACAGTTGGCGCAATAGACCTCTTTGGCTTCGAGCCTATGCATGCACGTGCCGAGATTGGCATGGCGCTGATGGAGCGCTATCGTGGTTGTGGCTACGGCAGTGAGGCTGTACATTTGCTCTGCACCTATGCCTTCTGCTACATGCACATGAAGCAGCTCACGGTGCACATAGGCACCGACAATGCAGCTTCGTTGCACATGTTCCACCGGTTGGGATTCAGCAACTGCGGTGTGTTGAGGGATTGGTGGCGGCGTGGCGACGGCTATCAGGATGTGGCTATGCTGCAGCTGTTGCGCGAGGATTGGACTGCGATGCCGCATGCCGAAGAATAAGTAACCACAGAAAAACCTAAAGATAGATATGGAGACCGTAATTTCAGCCTTGTTCGACTTCGATGGCGTCGTCGTAGACACCGAGCCTCAGTACAGCCGCTTCTGGCATAAGATAGGCACGGAGCATCTTGGCATGGACAACTTCGATGCACTCATCAAAGGACAGACGCTGACCAGCATCTACGACCGCTACTTCCCTGGACAGGAGGAACTGCAGAGTCACATCACGGCAGCACTGCTCGACTTCGAGCGAAACATGGACTATGTCTATGTACCTGGTGTGCGTGAGTTCGTGACCGACCTGCGTCTGCATGGCGTAAAGACGGCTGTTGTCACAAGCTCCAATGCCGATAAGATGGAGGCTGTCTACCGTCATCGTCCGGAGATACGCACTATGTTCGACCGCATATTCATATCCGAAGACTTCAGCCGGTCTAAGCCCGACCCCGACTGCTATCTGCTTGGCATGCGTACCTTCGGTGCTACACCCGACACTACCTATGTCTTCGAGGACTCCTTCAACGGACTGCAGGCAGGCATGTCGTCAGGAGCCACCGTCATTGGACTCTCTACTACCAACGCTGCCGACGCAATAGCTCCGTTGTGTCATCATGTCATCGCCGACTTCACAGGCATGGACTACAACCACCTGATGCAGCTCTCGAAAATAGACCAATAATACTTGCCTAAAAAAGTAAGTACTACTTACTTGGCAAAGTAAGATATACTAACTCGACCAAGTAAGTACTACTAACTTGCCCAAGTAAGTGCTACTGGCTTTTTGGCATAGCCGCATTATGCGTGTTATGTGTTGGGCTCATCTCCCGTGGCGCGTGTACCTCTTATGGTGCCTGCGGCACCGTGAAGCGTGCTGCGTGAAGCGTGAAACGTTCAACATAAAACACAACACATAACACATTAGTCAGCCTCTCCGAGGCTGCAAGTCCTCTCAATAACATTGTCCTATACAGGATGTCCAATCAGGATGTGGTGCCTCGAAGAGGTACACTAACAAGTAACCCCAGTCTAAGCGAAGCGCAGACTGGGGAAAATCGGAGTGCGCGGCGCACCCTCGGAGAGGTACACGCATATGGGACATGGATATCCCTATAGTTTTACACTGATTATCTATAGGTCGATGTCTTCTATTGATGTGCAGATTAGTTCTGAGGCACTGCTCTGAGAACGCGTATGCCTGTCCAGGTGTTGTTGTCGGAGAGGAGCTTGTTCAGCGTGTAGTGTGATGCCTCTACCTTGCCTTCCTTCTGCGATGCATGTATCAGCGTCAGCTTCTTGCTGATGTTGAAGGCGATGCCCATGTGGGCAACATCCAGTCCGTTGGCATTTGAGGTGATGACGATGATGTCACCATCCTTAATCCAAGGATAGCCTTCGTTGGGCACGTACTGCTTGGGGATGTACTTATACTCAGTGCCGTCGATGGCAGCTTCGATGTCCTTCATCTTAGCGACCTCGCTGGCAGAAGCTGCCAACTGCGGATATTCGCTGACGTGTGATGTCATGTATCCTGCATGAGCTGTGGCTGTGTATGTGCTCTGATAGTCGGTGACGTCCTGCAACAGACCCTGCTTCACGGCATTGTTAATCCAGTCTGTGATGTAGTGCATGCGCGATGAGTAGCCGTTGATCTCACCATTGCGGTAGCGCAGCTTCTGCACGTAATTGGCAAAGACGCCTTCATCCTGGTCGCTGTTCTCGTCCTTGGGTGTGAGCGACATTGCTATGGTATACTCTACGAACGTCACGCAGTCGAGATCGTCGGTGTTGATGACAAGGTTTTCCTGACTGTCTTGGTCGAGCACATGTGCCACATACGGACGGTTGAGCATTGACACGGCATTGGTCACCATGTCGTTCGACAAATCCTGTGCATAAGCCGTAGCAGACAGGAGTGTTGCGCCGATGGCGCAGCAAAGCATTTTGATATTTCTCATCTTGGTTCTTGTAGGTGGGTTCTATAAATTAGCTTTATTACGGTGGGAATTTTTAGAACCCACCTATAGTTTTCTAGTTTGTTAGAGTTTTCCGTCACTCTTCGCTGCCTGCATCGGCAAGCATCTCTCCTTCGATGAACAGGCGCACCAGTTCTGTCTTGGCATTTGTGCGTACGGTGATGGACTTCTTGAACTTGCCCGGGAAGCGTCCCTTGCCGTTGTATGTCACCTTTATGGTGCCAGTCTTGCCTGGCTGTACAGGTTCAAGTGTGTATTCGGGCACGGTGCATCCGCACGATGCAATGGCCTGGTGTATGACCAGCGGACCGTCACCGACATTGGTGAAGGTGAAGGTGGTTGTCACTGTGGCATTCTTCTCGCTGAATGCTCCGAAGTCGTGTGTAGTCTTGTCAAACTTGATGTCTGCCTGGCTCTGTGCCAGTGCGAAGCCCATGTTCATGACGAGCATGAGGATGTAAATGACCAATCTTTTCATGTGCATTGATGTTTTTACAACTTGTTGCAAAAGTACGCCCTTTTCGCCAAACGTCAAGCACGGAAAGGTCAAAATGTATTAAAAGGGGGG
>CAYXLA010000196.1:0-3035 GCA_964465765.1 uncultured Bacteroidaceae bacterium
CCACTCCACCGTGCCTCGAAGAGGTACATACATGAAGGACATGAAAATCTATGAACACATAGTCTTGTGGTTGCGGATACATATTTGCCACATCCACTTATCCACACCTTTTTTCTACTGACCCCACCACGTCCTGTAGCTAAGACAATAGTCGATTACAGTTCCACAAGTTCGTAGGTCATGCTGCCAAGACCTATCTTCTCGGAGTAGTCGACGATGTGGGTGCCATGCTGACGGTTGATGCGCTCGATGAGTGGACGAGCGTCGTCGCCTGCAGTAGACGCGTGGTTGAATATCTTATCCAGGCAAGCCTTGTCGAGAGCCACAGGGTCGGTGCTTGCCATGATGCCCATATCCTTCACCAATGGGTCGGCAGGATGAGCATCGCAGTCGCAGTCGACGCTCATGTTGTTCATGACATTGATGTAGACGATGTCGCCCTCACCGAAGTACTCGTGCACAGCCTGTGCTGCTGCTGCCATAGACTCAAGGAAATAGTCCTGTGCAGGCAGGTTCTGCCACAGCTCATCAGGGCTCTGTGCCTTGCCGGCAGTGTGAATATAGGTCTTGCCGTTCTTCGATGCCACACCGATGCTGGCATTCTTCAGCACACCGCCGAAGCCGCCCATGGCATGTCCCTTGAAGTGAGCCAGGTTGATCATGAAGTCATAGTTCTTCAGGTGACTGCCCACGATGTTGTACTCGAGGTGGGTCTTGTCCTTCACGGGAATCTGCATGTCGCCCTCTTCGTCCATGATGTCGACGTTGGCGATGTCGTAGAATCCGTGTGCCTTGATTGTTGCCTTATGGTCCTCGGTGTTGAAACGCTTGCCCTGATAGGCAGTGTTGCACTCCACGATGGTACCGTTGACAGTCTTCACGAGCTGGCCTATCAGTTCGGGCTTTAGGTAGTTATGACCGCCAAGCTCGCCAGTACTGATCTTCACAGCCACGTTGCCATGAGCCTTCACGCCAAGAGCTTCATAGATCTTCACCAGCGCTTCGGGCGTGATGTCCTTGGTGAAGTACACTTTCGATTGAGCGTATGCCCCACTAACTGCCAGCATCAGTAATGCTGCCAGCACAATGCCAAATTTCTTCATTCTTATAGTGTGTTATGTGTTGGGGACTCCGGAATCCGTCCTATATTTCCTATTTCACTAACCAAGCCTTAAACTCGGCGGCTTTGTTCTTGCTGACATAGATACGTTCGGGCACCTCAATGTCGACGTCTATCTTCAGTCGGCTGTCGAACCAGATAGTGATGTTCTTGATGCTCGACCGCGAGAGTATGAACTGCTTGTTGGCACGCACGAACTCGTTAGGGTCCAGATTGTTCATTATCTGATTAAGCGTCCAGCTGCACGGATAGCTCTGACCGTTCTTCAGGTATATCGTTGTTGCCTCGTTGGTGGTGTAGAAGCATGATACGTCGCTGACCTGAATGGGCAACAGCTTGTCCTTGACAGGCACCAGCAAGCGCGACTTGTACGAACCGCGAGTAGATGCCAGCTCCTTCATCATCTCGATGTAGCGGTCGGTATCATTGCGGCTCAGGCGGCTGAACTTGTCGAGAGCACGCTCCAGGTCCGACTGCTTCACAGGCTTCAGCAGATAGTCTATGCTGTTCACCTTGAAGGCATCGATGGCATATTCGTCGTAGGCTGTGGTGAAGATTATGGGTATCTCCACGTTTATCTTGTCGAAGACAGCAAACGACGAGCCGTCGGACAGATGTATGTCCATGAATATCAGGTCGGGCTTGTTGTCAGCAGAAAGCCAGCGCACGGTCTGCTGCACGCTCTCCGTGTACCCCATGATTTCTATACTCGGGTCAATGTCCTTGAGGATGTCGGTCAGGTTCTCGCTGGCAGACGTCTCGTCTTCTACGATAAGTACTTTCATCACGTTCTGCTGTTTCTGTTATGGTCTCACATCTCCGCCTTCAGCGGCATCACTACTCTGAATGTCTTGCCGTCGTTCTCGACGCGTATCTTCGTGCCGAGCAACAGTTCGAACCTATTGCCAAGATTCTTGATGCCCGTGCCATGTGTAGACGGCTCATTCAGCTTGGGATATATGGGGTTCTCCACCGACAGTTCATTGTTGCTGTCGAGACGGATTCTGACGTTCATTATGTGATCGCTGTCGATAGTGTTGTGCGTGATGACGTTCTCGAGCAGCGGCAGCAGCGACAACACCGGCAGACAGAGGCCGTCGCCGTCGTGGACGTCGATGTCGAAGCTCAGCTTGTTGGCATATCTCACCTGCAGTATCTGCTTGTATGCGTCGACGAACTTGAGCTCCTCGTCGAGCGAGACAAGAGACTTCTTCTCACTCTGAAGTATATAGCGGAACGTGTCCGACAGCTCATCTATGTACCCAATGGTCTGCTTGTTGTCGCCCTTGCGGACAAGCGACGTGATGCCATTAAGCGAATTGAAGAAGAAGTGCGGGTTTATCTGGTTGGTCAGTGCACTGCAACGGCTCTCGAGGCTCTCAATCTTCAGCCTCTCAATCTCATTGTCCTTACGTCGTTGCATCTCAAACAGGTCATCAATATACGCTATTGAGGTGCAGACCAGCCACAGGAATATGAACTGGAACATCAGCATGCTGAGGAAGTGGTCGTAGCTCTTGAACGGCAGTATGTGAGTCACTATCTCATAGACAGCAAAGCCGGCAATCGACACAAGCAGGTTCATGCCGATATAGGTGCACATCGATGCACCACGCAGCTTGCGGAAGTCGAGCTTCAGCACAAGCCACGACAGCAGCCAGAACATCATGAAGCGCAGGATGAAGAATACTAGATACTTGGCCTGGTCACCATCGTCGACGTAGTAGCCCAGGTCGCACAGAAACCATGCGTTGTTCGGGTATGCCACGAAGAAAGCCACGATGAGCGTCGTCAGCCATGTCTTCTTCTGGAAGGAGAAACGTATCTTGTTGTCTGTCGTCTTTGTCATATAGAATGCACTGTTTGCTTTTCACCAGCTGCAAAGTAAAGAATTTTCATCCATGTTGCATGCCTC
>CAYXLA010000197.1:0-2983 GCA_964465765.1 uncultured Bacteroidaceae bacterium
CCCATTCGGTTATGACCAATACGGCAAAGGAAACATATTCGGTGCTTGGCATGAGCTGTGCTTCGTGTGCCGCACGTGTCAGCAAGACGCTGAACCGTCAGCCTGGTGTGAAGGAAGCCACGGTGAACCTTGCCACGGCAATGGCAGTGGTGGAGTTCGACCCGCAGCTATGCTCGCCGCAGTCGTTGCGGAAGGCTGTGCAGGATGCCGGCTATGACCTGTTGACAGACAATGACGCTACTGGTGAGGCGGAGCGTGCACAAGACAAGAAGGTGCGTGAGCTGCGCTTCCGTGCCTTTACAGCATTGGGAGTATCGGCAGTGATAATGCTGATATCGATGGGACTTCACGACAAGATTCCGTATGCTGGCTACGTGATGTGGGTGTTGTCTACGCCCGTGGTGTTCTGGCTGGGTAGTGGCTTCTATGTCAGTGCATGGCATCAGCTGCTTCATCGCACGGCGAACATGGACACACTGGTGGCATGCAGCACCGGCATTGCCTATGTGTTCAGCCTATTCAACCTCTTCTTCCCGCAGTTCTGGACCGACCGTGGCATAGAACCACACGTCTACTTCGAGTCGGCAAGCATGATAATAGGCTTCATCCTGCTGGGGAGACTCATGGAGGAGAAGGCTAAGAGCAGTGCCAACTCTGCCATCAGGAAGCTGATGGAGCTGCAGCCACGCACGGTCAGCCGCATATCATGCAGCGGTGAGGTGGAGGTGGTAGCTGTGGACAGCATACAGCCAGAGGATGTCATCATGGTGCGTCCAGGCGAACGCATCGCCGTGGATGGCATGGTGAGCGAAGGCTCGTCGTATGTCGACGAGAGCATGCTTAGCGGAGAGCCTGTGCCTGTGCTCAAGGAGAAGGGGACAAAGGTGTTTGCCGGCACCATAAACCAGAAGGGCAGCTTCCGCTTCACCGCACAAAAGGTAGGAACGGACACGTTGCTGGCGCAGATAATACACATGGTGCAGGATGCCGAAGGCAGTAAGGCTGCCGTGCAGAAGACGGTAGACCGAGTGGCTGCTGTCTTCGTACCTGTCATAATGGGCATTGCGGTGCTGGCATTCGCAGTGTGGCAACTGTCGGGAGCTACCGACAGTCTGACGCATGGCATCCTGGCGCTGGTGACGGTGCTCATCATTGCCTGCCCGTGCTCGCTGGGACTGGCAACACCCACAGCCATAATGGTAGGTATAGGCAAAGGTGCACAGAACGGCATACTGATAAAAGATGCCAGTGCACTTGAGACAGCAAGGAATATCGATACCGTGGTGTTGGACAAGACAGGCACGCTGACCGTAGGGCGACCGGAGGTTACTAATATAATATGGTGTACTGCTGCGGCAGACAGAGATGACGTGCTCGTAGCCGTCAGTCGACTGGAACGGCTGTCAGAGCATCCGCTTGCCGATGCCGTGTGTCGGTATGTCAAGGACGACAGTACTGCCGATATCGGTATCGATGACTTCAAGAGTCATGCGGGCATGGGCGTGAGTGGTACTGTTGGTGGCAAGAGCTATCTCGTCGGCAACGACCGACTGATGCGTGCAAATGGCATTAGTGCAGATGCTGACCTTAAGCTAAAGGCAGGACAGTTGTCAGGCACGGCACACACGCTGGTATGGGTGGCATGTGGCGGCAGAGTGATAGCTGTAATGGGTATAGCCGATGCCATAAAGCCATCGGCATCAGTAGCCGTCGGTGAACTGAAAAGACAGGGCATCGGTGTCTGTCTGCTGACTGGCGACAACGAAGTTGCGGCTAAAGAAGTGGCACGACAAGCAGGAATCGAGCACGTCAAGGCAAGCATGTTGCCGCAGGACAAGGCTGCATACATAAAGCAACTGCAGTCAGAAGGACACAAGGTGGCGATGGTCGGTGACGGTATAAACGACAGTGCAGCCTTGGCACAAGCCGACCTCAGTATAGCCATGGGTAGCGGCAGCGGCATCGCGATGGACGTGGCAGGCGTGACCATAATATCGTCGGACCTGACTAAGATAGCGCAGGCATTGCGACTGTCGCGACTGACAGTGCGCACGATACGTCAGAACCTGTTCTGGGCATTCTTCTATAATGCCGTCAGTGTGCCTGTGGCAGCCGGCGTGCTCTATCCCATAAATGGATTCCTGCTGAACCCGATGATAGGTGGAGCGTGCATGGCATTCAGTAGCGTCAGCGTAGTTGCCAACAGTCTGCTGCTAAGGTTCAAGAGGCTGACGACAGATAAAAAGGAAACACCAAAAACATCAAGCAATATGAAAAAGACATACAAAGTAGAGGGAATGATGTGCCAGAACTGCCGCAAGCACGTGGAGATGACCCTTAACAGCATGGATGGAGTGAAGTCGGCAACCGTGACATTGGACCCGCCGCAGGCAGTGGTAGAGTTCGAGGGCAAAGAGCTTCCGCTTAGCGAGATACAGGCCTTCGTCACCGAAGGAGCGGGCGACTACAAGCTCAGCGAAGCATGAACGACATAGCGGAAGTGGCTGAACATTAAAAATTTCGCTTAATTTCCTTGGAAGTTGAGAAAGATATCTATCTTTGCCACATAGATTAATGTTTAACATCATATAGTGAATAACAATGAAAGAGCTTATTGAACAAATCGCAGCAGCTTACGAGGCATTTAAGAAGGATGCAACTGCTCAGGCAGAGAATGGCAACAAGGCAGCTGGCACACGTGCCCGCAAGATGTCGCTGGAGATTGAGAAGGCTATGAAGCAATTCAGAAAGGCTTCTCTCGAGGCAGCAAAGAACTAATAAGTTTTTGTCCGCCGCAAAGCGATAAAAGCAGAAAGAACAAGAGGAGGGGCGATGTAGTATAAACATCGTCCCTCCTCTTTTTGTATGCTCGGCATGAGCATTGTCTAACGGGTGAAAGTCCCGAGTAAGCCCTAATAGCGGGAATTGCATAGCCAAGAGCAAGGGTGTCCATCGCGAGGTGGAATCTGAAAGAAGCTGGCGG
>CAYXLA010000198.1:0-2960 GCA_964465765.1 uncultured Bacteroidaceae bacterium
GGATGTGCTCACGTGTCTGAGGCATAGGACCATCGGTAGCAGCAACTACGATGATAGCACCATCCATCTGAGCGGCACCAGTTACCATGTTCTTCACATAGTCAGCGTGTCCCGGGCAGTCAACGTGTGCATAGTGACGATTCTCAGTCTCATACTCAACGTGAGAAGTGTTGATGGTAATACCACGCTCCTTCTCTTCGGGAGCATTATCAATCTGATCGAAAGACTTTATCTTATCTGCATTTCCTGATACGCGCTCAGCAAGCACCTTGGTGATGGCAGCTGTCAGAGTAGTCTTTCCGTGGTCAACGTGACCAATTGTACCAATGTTAACATGCGGTTTGGTACGTTCGAATTTTTCTTTAGCCATAGCTTTACTATATTAATTTGATTAATAATCAACTGCACCTACGTCGAGAGCTGTTACCGGGACTTGAACCCGGGACCTCTTCCTTACCAAGGAAGTGCTCTACCACTGAGCTATAACAGCATACTTCCATAATGCATGCGTGGGCAAAGATGGATTCGAACCACCGAAGGCATAAGCCAGCAGATTTACAGTCTGCCCCATTTGGCCACTCTGGTATTTGCCCTACTTTTTCGGTGCAACGCCTAAGCTTTACACCTTATTATATATATGCTGCTTCCAGCACTCCTTCTAGAGCCTCTTGTCGGATTCGAACCAACGACCCCGAGATTACAAATCACGTGCTCTGGCCAACTGAGCTAAAGAGGCAATTTCCGTCTTAAATGCAGCCGTTACGACCTGCCAAGGCGAAACGGCTGCAAATTTAGACAATTATTTCATACTCGCAAAGAAATGTCCCTTTTTTATCATTTCGCGCGTTGTTTTTCCTTGAACTTGCCAAGCTGGCGCGTTAATGCTTCCATGCAGAGGTCTATAGCTTCCTCAAACGTGTCGCAGACCTTATTGGCATAAAGCTCTCCACTCGGTACCGTAATCTTGACGCCTGCTTCCTTGTTGCCTGCCGTCTCCGGCTTTACAACCTTCAGCGAGACCTCCACGCTACTTATTCCCTCGTGAAAACGTCCAAGCTTCTCTGCTTTCTTCTGTATGAAAGACTGCAGCGGTTCCGACGCATCGAAACGAATCGATTGAATTCTTACTTCCATATAAACCCTCCTATATTAGTTTTACGCTCTTGGATGAGCCTGTTTATAAACCTTCTTCAGTTCTTCAAACGTCGTGTGCGTATATATCTCCGTAGTCTGCAGACTCTCGTGTCCCAGCAGTTCCTTGATGGCACCGAGTTCGGCATCGTGGTTCAGCATGGCTGTCGCAAAGCTGTGCCTCAGCACATGTGGGCTTTTCTTCTTCACCGTCGACACCGTCGACAGAGCATCACGCACCACCTTTGCCACTTCTCCACGCGTAATCCGGTTTCCGTCTTCCTTTACAAAGAATGCTTCACTAAGTCCTGCAGCGTCGAGAGCGTTGCGTCTCTCAAGATATTTCTGCATTCCTTCGCGCAGCTCCTTATAAAAAGGTATGAGGCGTTGCTTGTCGCGCTTGCCTGTGACCTTAATCACGGAGCCGAAGAAATCGACATCCTTCAGGTCAAGCCCTATCAGCTCAGCCAACCGGACTCCCGTCTCATAGAACATCTGAATGATGAGGTGATTGCGTACGCCCTTGAAGTCGTCGCCGAAGTCCACATCATCGAGCAGTCTGTCCATCTCTTTCTCCTTGACAAAGACCGGCAGCGGCTTGCTGCTTTTAGGTCTTGCGACCTTACGTGTGGGGTCTGCATCAATCAGACCTTTCTTCATCAAGAACTTGTAGTAGGTTCGAAGCGTGCTGAGTTTGCGGTTTATCGACGAGGTTGCATAACCTCTGTCCATCATCTGCATCACCCACTCACGTACCGTCCCCGCATCTTCCGTCTCGCCTTCTTGGCAATTCCGACCGGCAAAGTCCTGAAACGACACCAGGTCTTCCCTGTAGGCCGTGACCGTCTTGTCGGAGTAATTGCGTTCGAACTTCAGATACTCTATGAAATCATCTACGAGAGACATCGTCACATTTCATTTTCTGCGACGAATATAAGGAAAGTTTTTCAATAAGTCAAAGAATTCAAACAAGGAATTTACTCTTCTTCCTGGCGGAGCTTCTGTACATACACAGCATGCTCTTTCTGAAGTCTCTTTGTTACAGACGGTTTCTGGAACTGCTGTCTTGCGCGGAGTTCTTTAACTACACCAGTCTTCTCAAATTTTCTCTTGAACTTCTTAAGAGCTCTCTCAATGTTCTCGCCTTCTTTTACAGGAACTACGATCATTTTTGTCTTTTAGTTTTATTAATTAATTCAGTTGTTTATTGTCATTCTTCAATACCATCAACGCGGCAGGAAGCACGGCCTTAAGGCCACAACCTGCCCTGCCCGCCGTTGCGGACATTCCGTTTTGGTCCGCAAAGTTAGGCAATGTTTGAATA
Source organism: uncultured Bacteroidaceae bacterium (assembly GCA_964465765.1). Classification (GTDB taxonomy): domain Bacteria; phylum Bacteroidota; class Bacteroidia; order Bacteroidales; family Bacteroidaceae; genus Bacteroides. The sequence continues at coordinate 2,456 of CAYXLA010000198.1, forward strand.
CCGACAAAAACTTTCCGTTTTATTTTCACAATTGTGTTTCTCGCAGACAATGCGCGGACATCCAGCAGAAACACATTGTATCTCTACTACATAGAAGATGCACTGCGGGTGCAACCCCGATGATTCCCGACAGACCTTTCAACGGCAACGCAGCAAGAATGCACGGGCAGCAGACTTGTTTTCGCACGGCTTTAGTGATGACAGACAATAGCCATTGTCGTGCTCGCAGTCAACCAAAGTCGTGATAGAAGACGGAAGAAGTTGGCTCACATCGAACGTTGTGAGCGTTCACATCGAACGTTGTGAGCGTTCACATCGAACGTTGTGAGAGGACTTTTGTCGGCTTCTTGAGCCATATCGTACGTATTCTCAAGACTTTGCAGTTGACATCGTGCGGGTTTTCAACCGTCTTGCAAGACGAATGCGACTGTAATAGGTTCCGATTGCAGCTGCATTGTCCGTATCGGCAGGGCATGTCGCAAGCACGGAGCTACTGGTTGCGGCG
>CAYXLA010000199.1:0-2941 GCA_964465765.1 uncultured Bacteroidaceae bacterium
ATAGGGAGAGGTATATGTAAGTGAAACTAAAAAGATTCTTTTGCGCTTTGCTGATGCATATTCCGTTGCAATGGTGCAGCAAGACCGCGCGTCGTGGTGCATGGCAACCGCCAAAATGGTGCATGCATTCCGTGCAGATGGTGCATTGAGTTTTCATTGCCATTACGTAGGTGTTTGTTTTGTGTATTGCACAGCGACCGCAGCAATTGCACGGTCGCTGTGCCGGGGAAATTATTCAGTGATTGCGTTTAATCGTCGCATGGATTCACCCTTAATGGTCAGTACATAAGAGTTGTGCACAATCCGGTCGCAGATAGCATCGGCCATTGTCGGATCGTATAGCAGCTCATGCCAGCCGGGAATGTCGAACTGAGAGCAGAAGATAGTGGATGTTACTTGGGTTCTCACTTCAATCAACTCCAGCAAATCCCGTGCTTCACTTTCTTTCAACGGGTACAACAGCCATTCATCCAGGATGAGCAGCTTGTACTTTCGGTACTTCCGCATCAGTTCACGGTAGGTGCCGTCTCCGCGAGCCATGGCAATCTCCACCAGCAGATCCGGCAGACGGATGTACTTCGTGCTGTAGTAATTGCGGTTGGCCGCAATTCCAAGCGCACAGGCCAGATAGGTCTTTCCGGTTCCTGTGGCGCCGAGAATGACCACATTGTGCGCTTGTTCTATGTAAGTGCAAGAAGCAAGGCGGAGAATCTGCGCTTTGTCCAGCTGTCGCTGCGCTGCATAGGAGATATCTTCCACGCAGGCATTCGGTGCAGCGTATCCGGCCGCACGAATCAGCGAATGCAGCCTATTACTTTTACGCCGTGTCCATTCGGCATCCACAAGCATGGAAAAGCGGTCTTCAAAAGAAAGGCCGGCATATTGGGCATCGTTCATCTGTGCCGTAAAGGCTTCAGCCATTGCGCTCAGACGCATCTCATAAAGCTTGGATGTTGTTTCATTGGTCAGCATTACTTGTCCCTCCTGTAGTACTCAGCACCGCGTGTAAAACTGTATTGTGAGGCTTTCTTCGTCGTCGGCTCCGGTTCATCGAGCAGAAGCTTGTCCTGCCCGGACTTCAGGATAGACTGTATGCTTTTGTAACTTGGCCGCGGCGTGTATGACAGAGCCTTTCGACAGGCGTTCTCCAAGCGCTCGGGAGGATATTTATCCGTCAGCTTCAGCAGCGCCATACAAGCTTTGTAGCCCTGCTGTTCAACTGCGTATATTGTCAGGAAATGGCGAACTACAGCCTGCGTATTGTCACCAATCTGCTGTGCCCAGCGGATAAAGCGCTCGCCGTTCCACTGCAAATATTTCTGGTGGTCGGGAGGCATATGCGTCTCCAGTGTGCTATACTGGTTTGGGCGGCCATACAGCCGCGAATGGGAGGCAATTCGGTTGCCCTCGAAGAAAACCTCAACAGTATGCGATGTGAGACGCACTTCTACTTTCTGCTTAATGTACTCATACGGTACAGAATAGTTCTGCTTATCCACAGAGATGTGGTAGTTGTACTGGACCGTGGCGACCTTCCACGTTGCCAGCTCAAACGGCGCGGCAGGCAGCGGCAAAAGGAACGGTTTTTCTTCCTCAAACGCGGCTGCACGGCTGCCATCTTTCTTTTGAAACGGCTTGTGATTGAATTCATATAGTTTTTCGCCTATGGCTTCATTTAGTTCCGTTAGGGAAAAGAACTTACAGTTACGGAGCGCCGCAATGACCCAAGTGGAGGCAACACCCACTGAGCCCTCCACAAAGGCTTTATCCTTTGGCGTTCTGGGACGGGCCGGGATAACTGCAGTCCCATAATGCTCAGCCATCTCGCGATAACTGCGGTTTAGAATGGTTTCATCCTTCGTATTCTTAATAACACCAGTCTTGAGATTGTCCGGAACAAGGATGCGTGTTACGCCGCCAAAGTGACGGTAGGCATTGACATGGGCGTTGATCCATGCTTCCTGCTTTTCATCCAGAAATGCTTCCGCATAAGCATAGCCACTGTATGGCAGAACAGCAACAAACAGATATGCCGGAATCAGTTCGCCTGTATCCGTATCCACGATGCTCATGGAATCTCCGGCCCAGTCCACCTGCATGGTCTCACCCGGCTTGTGGTTGAGATGCATAGTCGCCTTGGTCTTGTGAACAAAGTCTGCGTAGTACTTGTTGAACTGTGTAGACTGGTACGGCAACTCTCCGGCAGAACGACATTGCTCGCAGTATTCTACCCAGAGTAAGCTCAGCGTCACACCGCTTTTCTGCATTTCTTTATGAATCTGTTCGTAATCTGGCATGCGATACACCGGACGATTTGGGCTCTCCGGGTAGAGCTTCCTTGTGATTACATCGGACGTCAGATTCTTGGCGTCCTCCCATGTGAGCGATGCAGCCGCCGCGCGCTGCAGGGTGCGTGTTACCGTATTTCTGCCGCACCCGCATGCAGAAGCGATCTCTGCATTGCTCAATCCCAGACTCTTCAGCCGCAGGATTTCTTTGTGGTTTGTCATCTTGTGACCTCCTGTAAATAAGTTTCAGCTTTCGCTGTGAACTCATTATACAGGCTGCACCACGGTCCCGGTCACAATGCACCATTCTGCCGGTCTCGATGCACCACGCGTGCGGTCAGCGTGCACCATCCCGGGCGGCGTATTCAGTAGTCTGTAAGCAAAAAGCAAGACCTGAATATTCCAAGAAATTGCACACCCGCAAGCCGCTGCTTTTAAGTACTGAGATAGAATTCAATCCAATTTCTCACATGTGTGTATTGCTTTACCCTACATCTATTCTGCTGCCCACGAGCACCTAAATGGTCGGGTTGCCGGATTTGTTGTCAGCTTTTCGCTCCTTGAAAAACGCTCAAAAATGCCCATTATCTAATCCACTGTTTCAATTTGCGTTATCTAATCCGAGGTCACAACTTGAACCCTTAGATAAGTTT
>CAYXLA010000200.1:0-2938 GCA_964465765.1 uncultured Bacteroidaceae bacterium
GCGAATTGGACCGAAAAGAGACCGCAAGATGACAAAACGTAACTCACGTATATTAATTTATTATTCCATTACGGTGGGAATTTATAGAACCCACCTATAAGTAAAGGTGTATAGCTATGAAGATAGGAGATAAGGTAAGGTTCTTGAACGAAGTGGGCGAGGGACGCATAGTCTCGTTCCAAAGCAAGGACATAGCCGTGGTGGAAGATGCCGACGGCTTTGAGATTCCGGTGGCAGTGCGCGATCTTGTGGCTGTCGAGACCGACAACTACAACGTGCCAAACAAGAAGCAGCAGGAGAAGCAACAGGAAAAACGTCAGGAGAAACAGCGTGCAGTATCATCAACAAGTGCTGCCGATGTGCTCGACGAGCCTCATGATGCAACTCTGCCAGCCAGCTTCCAGCCCGAGCGACGCGGGGCAGACCGCCTCAACGTAGCACTTGCCTTTGTGCCGCAGGACATCAAGCAGTTTAGCATAACCTCGTTCGAGAGCTATCTCGTCAACGACAGCAACTACTACCTATACTATAACCTAATGTCGCAGGACGGCACTCTGTGGACACTACGTGCCAATGGATACGTTGAGCCAAACACCAAACTCCTTCTCGAAGAGTTCGACCGCACTGCACTCAACGGCTTGGAACATCTGTCTGTCCAGCTGTTAGCGTTCAAGGACAAGAAGAAGTTCGTGCGCAAGCCGGCTGTCGACGTGGAGTTGCGCCTCGACACCAAGAAGTTCTTCCGTCTGAACTCCTTCGAGTCATCATGCTTCTTCGACGTGCCATCGCTCGTCATAGATATCATTCGCGATGACATGCCCGTCCGTGAGCCTGAAGTATCGGCACAGCAATTGGAACAGGCAATGATGGAGAAGCGTGAGTCAGACGGTCATGTATCTGCTCCTCAGCCCAAGACAAAGCAGGAGAAGAACGGCATCGTGGAGGTAGATCTTCACATCAATGCCCTGCTCGACAATACCAATGGACTGAGCAACAGCGACATGTTGCACTGTCAGATCGACAAGTTCAATGAGGTGATGCAGGAATATCGCAAGAAGTCAGGACAGCGCATAGTCTTCATCCATGGTAAAGGAGAGGGTGTGTTGCGCAAGGCTATTCTTGCTGAACTGAAGCAGAAATACCGTTCATGCACCTGGCAGGATGCCTCCTTCCAGGAATATGGCTTCGGTGCTACACTGGTCACGATACGGCAGTAACGTGTTACGTGTTACGTGTTATGTTTATGTTTTATGTTATAGAGCTTTAGAATTATGAAGAACTTATTCGTAGGAATAGATTTCTCTAAAGAGAAAGTTTGTGCGGCTGCCATTTCCGCAAAGAACCAGAATGGAACATCTACACCAGAGTATAACGAGTTTAACAACTCTGCCTCCGGTTTCGGAGAACTTATAAAATGGGTAGAGACGATAGCTGTCAGCACAGATTTTTCCAAGTGGATATTCTGCTGTAAGGATGCAGGCAACAGCAGTGAGCATCTGTGCAAATATCTCTTTGGCAAAGGTTGTGACGTGTGGCTTGAGACAGCCAATAGCATCAAGGATGCCTTAACGTCGATAGGGCAGAACTCTGACTGTCTCGATGCTCGCATGATTGCCGAGTATGCAAAGAGTAACTATGGCAAGGCTGTCATGTATGATTCCAATAGCGCGTCTTTGTCTGAGTTGAGACAGACATATCTCGACCGACAGCTCATAGTACAGCAATTGCGCAATCTCCAAGCGTATAGAGACGAGAAGGAACTCACTATGAAGGACTCGCCAGCCAAAAAAATGATCCTTAAAGAGTCTAGCAAGCTCATCTCTGAATATATCAGATCACTTAGACTGTTGGACGAGGACATAGCCACCTTCATAGCCGATGATAAGGAGCTGAGAGCTGTGTATGCTTCTTAGTCCTGTCGGCTTCCGCTGACTAGAATCAGTCGAGGCTGAATGTCCCTGAGCCGATGAGGTTGCCCTCGGCAAACACTTCGAGTCGGTAGCCTCCGGCGTAGAGATATTCGTTCACGTCCCAATAGACTGTCACCTGCTGCTCTTCTCCTGTATACTCAATATACTTCTTTATGGAGAACGGCAGCTCGCGGTTCTCGTAGCTGAAGGTCTCTGCAGCGTTCTTCGTCAGCACACTGTTGTCTGGCTTCACTATGCGCACATACAGTGTGCGGTCACCTGTCGGTGCAGTGATGTTCTTAGTGATGGTGAAGCTGATGGCAAGCTGAGTGATGTTCTTCACACGTGTTGTCTCGCGTCCGCGCTTGTTCAGCGGCTGTACCTTTATGTTCGTGGCATCGAGCTGTGATGCGAGTGTCACTTGCTTGGTCAGTGTCCGCTTCTCTTCTGATAGATTGCTTATCTCCCTCGATGCGGTGTTGTACTTCTCCGTTACCTGTGCAATCACCTCGCGCTGCTCATTAGTCAGGCGATTCAGTGAGTCAATCTGGTTGATGTATCCCACCATCACCTTGCGCAGGGTTGCCAGCTCATCCTTCAGTCGGCGTATCTCCTTGGCGTTGGTGCTCTTCACTGTCCGCAGTTCCTCCAACAGTCTCTGTGTCTTCAGTTGCTCCTGCTCCAGCAGTTGCGACAATGAGTCGTTCGATATAGTCATTCGCAGTTCGTCATACTGTCGTGAGAAGTCGGCATACTGGTTCTCCAAGTCCTCCTTCTCAAGCTGGAACTCCTCCGTAAGTTCACGGTTGGCTTTCTTCTCTGTGAACAGTAGAGTGGTGACTCCTATCAGTGCCAAGACGAGTACTACACCTGTTATTGTGAGTATCAAGGTATTCTTCTTCATAGTCTGTTTGCAGTGTTTGTTCTTTCCGATGCCGCAAATGTAGGCATTATAATCCATTCCACAATAACTCCGGCTCTACTCGAAAACTTGCAACATACTCTTTGCCATGTCATGTCAGTATAAT
>CAYXLA010000201.1:0-2845 GCA_964465765.1 uncultured Bacteroidaceae bacterium
TCGCGCATGAGGTCGTAGTTGCTGACGGTGCCGCTGCCCACGCCGACGCCCTTGGAGCGTGCGTCGGTGTAGCGGAGCTCGCGTATGATCTGCATGACCTTGACGCCGGTGTAGCGGCGCATGGCCTTGGTGTAGTCCTGTGCCGCCCACTCTGACGTGAGTCCGAGATAGGCTGCCACGCTGCGGTCGGACCGGTCGGGGGCATAGTAGGCCAGCATGAGGTTGGAGAAGAACTGGAACAAGAGTGCCAGCGTGAGCTGTATGGGGTTGGCAGTGGGATTCTCGCCGAAGTATTTTATGATGCGGTTGGCCTTGAGCTCGTCTTTGTCGATGAGGGCGCTCTTGAGCTCGAAGTTGTTGTACTCCTTGCTGATGCCGATGTTGCGCTCGATCATGTCGGGCGTGATGGTGGTGGTGTGTGCGGCCTTGGCCACGATGGCAAGCTTGTCGAGCTCGCCAGCCATGCGGCTGAGGTCGGCGCCGATGCTCTCGGCCATCATCTGTGCGCCTTTGGTGTCGATGGTAAGGCCCTGGGTGGCGACGTAGGTGTTGACGAAGCCCGGCAGCATGCCGTCCTTGAGGCGCTTCGACTCGAAGAGGACGCCCACACGCTCTATGTCGGCGGAGAGCTTCTTGTACTTGCGGCCGTCGAGCTTGCCGTTCTTGTGGCAGAGCACGAGTATGGTGGACGTCTGCGGCTTCTGCAGGTAGAAGCTCAGCTCGTCGATCTTGCTGAGGTTCTGTGCCTCCTTGACGATGACGACCTGACGTTCGGACATCATGGGGTAGCGCTTGGCGGTGTTGATTACCCAGCCGATGTTGACGTCGGAGCCATAGACGACGGTCTGGTTGAAGTCGCGCTCCTCGGGCTGCAGCGCGGTGTCGGCGATGTAGTCGGCAATGCGGTCGATGTAGTATGGTTCTTCGCCCATGAGGTAGTAGACCGGTGCATAGCGGCGTGCCTTCAGGTCCTTCATTATGTCGGTAAACGTGGGTTGCTCTTTCTTTGCCATGATGTATGTGTGTTCAGCGTCGTGTGTGTGTGTTTGTCGTTTTTACCAGTCGAACTTGAGGTGCTTGACAGTGCTCTTGCTCTGCTGTATCATCTGCAGTGCCTCGACACCTATCTTGACGTGCAGCTCGGCGAAGTTGGTTGTCACCATGCTGTCGCTCTCCTCGGTCTTTACGCCCTCGGGAATCATGGGCTGGTCGGAGACGAGCAGCAGGGCTCCTGTGGGTATGTGGTTGGCAAAGCCGCAGGTGAAGAGCGTTGCCGTCTCCATGTCGACAGCCATGGCACGCGTTGTGCGCAGATAGGACTTGAAGTGGTCGTCGTGCTCCCAGATGCGCCGGTTGGTGGTGTAGACGGTGCCTGTCCAGTAGTCGCGTCCCATGTTGCGGATGGCGGACGACACGGCACGCTGCAGCATGAATGCCGGCAGTGCGGGTACCTCGGACGGATAGTAGTCGTTTGACGTTCCTTCGCCACGTATGGCGGCGATGGGGAGGATGAAGTCGCCGAGCCGGTTCTTGGCGTCGATGCCGCCGCACTTGCCCAGGAAGAGGCATGCCCGCGGACTGATGGCGCTGAGCAGGTCCATGACGGTGGCGGCGTTGGGACTGCCCATGCCGAAGTTGATGAGCGTGATGCCGTCGATGCTGACCGATGGCATGTTGGAGTCCTGCCCCACGATGGGTACATCGTAGAGGCGCGAGAATATCTCCAGATACTTGTTGAAGTTGGCCAGCAGAATGTACTTTCCAAAGTCCTCCAGCCGGCGATGGGTGTAGCGCGGGAGCCAGTTGGCTACGATCTCCTCTTTTGTTTTCATTGGTAAAAGCCTTATTTTTGCGTCCGGTAAAGCATTTCTCACGAACAACGGCACACACCGTCTCTTTCGTCGGCCGTTGATACGTGGAGCAAAGATAGTGAAAAGAATAGATGCTGCAAATGTACGAACTGAACCTGCCCGACTTCGAGGCCAAAATCAAGAGCGAGGGCCAGAGGAAGCTGATATACGACATTCTGCGCCGCAAGTATGTGGCTCTGACGCCCGAGGAATGGGTGCGCCAGCACTTCGTGCACTATCTTGTAGGCACGTGCGGCTATCCGCAGGAGCTGCTTGCCAATGAGGTGGCGCTGCAGCTCAACGGCACGCTGAAGCGGTGCGACACGGTGCTGTACCGACACGACCTGTCGCCGCTGATGATCATGGAATACAAGGCTCCCACCGTCGGCATCACGCAACGCGTGTTCGACCAGATTGCACGCTACAACATCGTGATGCGCGTGAGATACCTCACGGTCAGCAACGGACTGACGCACTACTGCTGCCGCGTGGACTACGACAACAACCGGTGCGACTTCCTCCCGCAGATTCCCTCCTACGACGAGATCCAGAAAAGCCTTCCCTAAATCCTTCCCTAAAGGGACGGAAAGCCTCACCCCTGCCCTCCAACAACGTGAAACGTGAAGCGCTATTTACGTGAAGCGTGATATTACCAGTCCTCTATGTAAGTACCTCTCCGAGGCACTGTTGGGAGGGTCGCTTGGGCCCCAGTCTGCGCTGCGCTTAGACTGGGGTTATGCATAATTCAGCCTCTCCGAGGCTGCAGGTCCTCTCAAGATCTGTCACGCAGCACGCTTCACGTAAATAACGCTTCACGTTGGTGGAGGGTTGGGGTGAGGCTCTTTATCACCCTTCCCTTCAGGGGAGGGTTGGGGTGAGGCTTCAAGTCCTTGCGGACTTATCTCGTCCTACTGATTTCTTTATTGTCCGCGGAACTTAAACGGAATTTAGACGGCCTTGGTGCCTTCGGCACCTGCGATTTATCCAGTCCTTCA
>CAYXLA010000202.1:0-2839 GCA_964465765.1 uncultured Bacteroidaceae bacterium
GGATAAAATGGGGATGTTGTGTTGTTGTCCTGCTTTTTATTCATACCTTTGTGCCGTCGGGCGAGAAAGCATGCATGAGATGCTGGCTCCGTCATGACAAGAACTGGAAGAAACAAAGAATGACTACAGGACACAACATCACCACTATGATGGCTATGACAGCCACTACAATGTCCACCACAACCCTTCGGGGTTGAGGCTTGTTTTTCTTTCCACACGTCACACACACGAGGTGACACACAAATTCACAAAAGACTTGATACGCACTGCACTCCACATGCCTGCACCATAACATATCGGCAAGGCGCAGGAGGGAACGACAGAGCACACAAGACAAAGACACACACCTATATATATAATACATACAACCCGTAACAATGAAAGTACTGAAATTCGGCGGCACAAGCGTAGGCTCAGCAAAGAGCCTGCTCAACGTTAAGAAGATTGTTGAATCGGTCGACGGTCCCGTTATCGTCGTCGTATCGGCACTGGGCGGTGTCACCGACCAGCTGATACGCATATCGCGGACAGCAGCTGCAGGCAACAAGGACTATGAGGATGACTTTCTGAAGTTGGTGCTGCGCCATCATGACATAATAAAAGACGTAATCAGCGAAGGAGGTAGCCAACGGGCACTGGAACGTCGCGTGGACTTGTTGCTCAACGAACTCAAGGACATCTTTCAGGGTATATACCTGATAAAGGACCTATCGCAGAAGACGTCGGAGACTATCGTCAGCTACGGCGAACGCCTATCATCTATCATCGTGGCAGAGCTGACAGGTGCCGAATGGTTCGACTCGCGCGAGTTCATAAAGACTGAACGCAAGAATGGCAAGAACCTGTTGGTTAGCGAGCTGACCAATGAACTGGTGTGCGAGACTTTCAAGAACCTGCCACGCCGATCACTGATACCAGGATTCATATCGACGGACGTGAATACGGGTGACGTCACAAACCTTGGACGTGGTGGTTCGGACTACACAGCATCAATAGTAGCCGCTGCACTCAATGCCGACGAACTGCAGATATGGACAGATGTGGACGGCTTCATGACTGCCGACCCGCGCGTAATCCCCAACGCCTATACCATTAAGGAGCTGACGTATGTGGAGGCAACGGAACTGTGTAACTTCGGTGCGAAGGTGGTGTATCCGCCTACGATATATCCCGTCTACCACAAGAACATACCTATACTTATAAAGAACACCTTCAACCCTGAGGCTGCCGGCACAGTGATACGCCAGGCTACAGAGAAGCCGCAAGGCAAGGCCATCAAGGGTATATCGTCGATTGACGACACGTGCCTCATCACCGTACAAGGCTTGGGCATGGTGGGTGTCATAGGTGTGAACAAGCGCATCTTCCGCACCTTGGCAGACAAGGGTATCAGTGTGTTCATGGTGTCGCAGGCATCGTCGGAGAACTCCACATCTATTGGTGTGCGCAATGCCGATGCCGATGCTGCCTGCCGTGCATTGGACGAAGAGTATGCCAAAGAGATTGAGATGGGCGAGATGTTCCCCATGAAGGCAGAGCGCGGACTGGCAACAGTAGCCATCGTAGGCGAGAACATGAAGCATACGCCAGGCATTGCCGGCAAGCTGTTTGGCTCACTGGGACGCAGTGGTATCAGTGTGATTGCCTGCGCACAGGGTGCATCGGAGACGAACATATCGTTTGTGGTCGACAAGAAGAACCTGCGCAAGTCGCTGAACGTGATACACGACTCGTTCTTCCTGTCGGAATATCAGGTGCTGAACCTCTTCATCTGTGGCATCGGTACCGTAGGCGACAGCCTCATCAAGCAGATACGCAGCCAGCGACAGAAGCTGATGGACGAGAACGGACTGCAACTGAATGTGGTTGGAATAGCAAACAGTCGCAAGTGTCTGTTGACTCGCAGCGGCATTGACCTCGAGAACTATCGCGCAGAACTGGAGGAGAAAGGCATCGACAGTTCGGCAACGATACTGCGCAATGGCGTTATCGATATGAACATCTTCAACTCCGTGTTTGTAGACTGTACCGCCAGTGCCGAGATTGCATCTATCTATGCAGACCTGCTGAGCAACAACGTGTCGGTAGTAGCAGCCAACAAGATTGCCGCATCATCGGAATATGACAACTATCGCAACCTGAAGCAGATTGCACATCATCGTGGTGTGAAGTTCCTCTTCGAGACCAACGTGGGTGCAGGACTGCCAATCATAAACACCATCAATGACCTGACACACAGCGGCGACAAGATACTGAAGATAGAGGCTGTGCTCAGTGGCACGCTGAACTTCATCTTCAACAAGCTGAGTGCCGATGTGCCGATGAGCCAAGCCATACACTTGGCACAGGACGAGCACTTCTCCGAACCCGACCCACGCATCGACCTCAGCGGTCGTGACGTGATACGCAAGCTGACGATACTGGCACGCGAGGCAGGCTACCGCCTCGAACAGAGCGACGTGGAGAAGCACCTGTTCATTCCCGACAGTCTGTTTGAAGGTTCGCTGGATGACTTCTGGAAGAAGATACCAGGGCTTGATGCCGACTTCGAAGCACGTCGCAAGAAGCTGGAAGCAGAGCATCGCAGATGGAGGTTTGTGGCAAGACTGGACAACGGACATGCCAGTGTAGGACTGGAAGAGGTGGGAGCCGGACATCCGTTCTACGGACTTGAGAGCAGCAACAACATCATTCTGCTTACCACAGAACGCTATAAGGAGTTCCCGATGATGATTCAAGGCTATGGTGCCGGAGCAAGTGTGACGGCTGCCGGTGTCTTTGCCGACATCATGAGCATAGCAAACGTCTGACCACACCGAGAGGACGAAGACAACACACA
>CAYXLA010000203.1:0-2827 GCA_964465765.1 uncultured Bacteroidaceae bacterium
ACCTTTGCCGCTTATGGTCCTTTTGTGGATTCAAATGACAAAGGTACACTGCCTGGAACTAATAAAGACGGAGTTATTAAGTCAGACGCCAACGGTACAGGAGACCAGAACACCCCTGACAAGCAGAAAGTCTTCGACTATATCTATGCTGAAAAAACCGCTTCACGCAGCAATCCGAAAGTCAACTTCAATTTCAATCATGTGATGACACGCCTTATCATCAACGTGACAACATCTGCCGCTGATGGCTTTGCTGCCACTGATGTGACGAGCGGCGAATACTACTTGAGCGGTTTGAAACATGACGGCAAGTTCGACGTAACCACAGGCACAGCCGAAGCTGATGGCGATGTAGTCAACAATTGGTTGCTCAATGACAACACTATTAAAGCGGATAGCAATGACAAGATGACCTTCACGGCCATTCTCTATCCACAGACATTGAGTAGTGCTCTCGGATTCGAGGCAAAGATCAATGGACAGACCTATAAGATAGGGATTAGCCCTGCTCTCGAAGCTGGATACTCCTACACCTACAACATAACGGTGAAGAAGACAGGACTGACTGTCGACAAATGCACTATCCAAGATTGGACCTCTACCAGCGCAGTAGATGCAGACGCTACGATGTAATAAGAAGGACACGCACAGCCTCAATACTAAGGCTCAATACTAAAACAGGCGACGCGCCATATCCGCACAGGTCGGATATGGCGCGTCGCTATTAGTAAGACCACTAATTCGTCAGTCGCTATTAGCAGCTATGTTGGCACGTATCTTCTTGAGGTACGCACGCATGGCGTCGGCATCCTTGTTGGCTATAATCTCTGACAGCTTCTTCAGCTCCGTACGTATGTTTGTTATCTCCTCAATGGTGTGCGGGTTGAAGAGTATCTCCTGCAGCAGATAGTCGTCCTCACCGGCAACGCCACGTGCTATTGCCATGTGCTTCTTGAACGTAGTACCCGGTGCATCCTGATGCTTCATGACGGCTGCGAAGATGATGGTCGATATGAACGGAATGCTCAGAGAGTATGCCACTGTCTCGTCGTGCTCGTCGAAGGTATACTCGAACATGCGCAATCCAAGCGTCTGATACAGGTCCTTGAAGAAGATGCGTCCCAGGTGGTCGCCCTCCTTTATAATGATGGCATTCTCATTGCTCAGGTTGTCCAGACGTGCGAAGGTGGGTCCGAACATGGGGTGTGTCGACACGTATGGCAGTCCACAATGCTCGTAGAACTCCTTCAAGCCTGTCTTCACCGATGCAATGTCGCTGATGATGCAGTCCTTGCGCAATGCAGGAAGCACCGTATTGAAGGCATCGAGCGTGTACTTCAGTGTCACTGCATTGATGACGAGGTCGGGGTCGAAGGCACGTATCTCATCGACAGTGGTAAAGCGGTATGTGTGGTAGACGAAGCGCAGCTTGCGCTCATCGGTATCGAACACTGCCGTCTCATGCTGGAAGCTGAGCACGTCGGTGAAGAACGTGCCCATCTTTCCTGCTCCTAATATAAGTATTCTCATTGGTCCAATGCTTTATGTAACCTCTATGGCTGTTGCGCAGTGCTGCAGCCAGTTACTGGTTTATTATCTCCATCTGCTGGCGTACGCTCTCTGCATGTATGGCCTCGAAGACAGTACGTACGAAGTCAGGGTCCATGCCACACAATGCACCTTGTGAACCGCGCTTGTCGAGTATCTCCGAGTAGCGACCTGTCTGCAGTATGGTCATGTCGTGTTCTTTCTTGAAGGTTCCTATCTCGCGTGCTATGCGCATACGCTTTGCCAACTCCTGTATGAGGTTATCGTCGCATTCGTCGATTTGCTTGCGCAGTTCGGTCAGCGATTCGGTATTGGAGTGGTCCTTACGTATCACCAGCAGGTTGAGTATGTAGTCGAGTATATCGGGTGTTACCTGCTGTGCTGCATCGCTCCATGCTGCATCGGGATTGCAGTGACTCTCAATGATGAGTCCGTCGAAGCCCAGATCCATTGCCTGCTGACATAGCGGAGCCACCAGCTCACGTTTGCCACCCATGTGGCTTGGGTCAACGATTATGGGCAGTGTAGGTATGCGACGACGCAGCTCTATAGGGATGTGCCATTGCGGCAGGTTGCGATAGATGCGCTTCTCGAAGCTGCTGAAGCCACGATGTATGGCTGCCATACGCTTGATGCCTGCCTGGTTCAGGCGTTCCATAGAGCCTATCCATAGCTCAAGGTCAGGGCTGACAGGGTTCTTGACAAGCACAGGTATGTCCACTCCCTTCAGAGCGTCTGCCACCTCCTGCATGGCAAAAGGATTGGCAGTGGTGCGTGCACCTACCCACAATATGTCGATGTTATGCTTCAGACATGCCTCCACATGCTTGGCTGTAGCCACCTCGGTGGTGACATACATGCCTGTCTCCTTCTTCACCTCTTCAAGCCAAGGCAGGGCTGTCTCGCCCATTCCCTCGAAACCTCCTGGCTTTGTACGTGGCTTCCATACACCGGCACGGAATATCTTTATGCCGTTGTGTGCCAGACCGCGTGCTGTGGTCATTACTTGTTCTTCGGTCTCTGCACTACAAGGACCTGCAATCACTATAGGACGTTCGCTCTTGACGCCATCCAACACAATTGGTTCTAACTCTAACTCCATAGTTATATGTATTTCTTATTTGGTGGGTTCTATAAATTGGCTTTGTCAGATTGCGAGTTTATTTTCGAGGACAATTTGTCTGAGAGCAAAGGAGTATAGCGGGCTATACGACTGAGCGAACAGGCGAATTGGACCGAAAAGAGACCGCAAGATGACAAAACGTAACCCACGTATATT
>CAYXLA010000204.1:0-2728 GCA_964465765.1 uncultured Bacteroidaceae bacterium
CCTATATACGTCTTGGCCGAAGCCTATATACGTCTTAGGTGTTATGTTTTATGTGTTATGTTTTACGTGCAAATCCGGTATCCGTCCCGTAAAAGGTTCAACATAACACACAACACATAACACATTAAAGTCTTATATAAGAAAGTGCCATCGCAAACGTTATCTATGGCCATCTCTTATATAAGACTTTGCCATTTCTTATATATGCCTTTTAGGAGTGATTCCCCAATGCCTCAGGAGAGTGTGGCAACCAGCGAGAAGTCGAACTGCAAGCCACCGCCGTCGCGATTCTTGACGCTGATGGTTCCGCCATGTAGCAGCACGGCATTCTTCACAATGGCGAGGCCAAGTCCGGTACCACCCATCTTGCGACTGCGTCCTTTGTCGACACGATAGAAGCGTTCGAACAGTCGCGGCAGATGTTCCGGTGCCACTCCGATGCCATTGTCGGAGAAGGTGAAACGGTATGCGTTGCGTGAGCTGGCATCTGACGGTTGGCAGATGAGGCTGATGTGTGTGCCCTGACCAGCGTATGCTATGGCATTGTCGGTAAGGTTGCGGAAGACGCTATAGAGCAGGCTGCGGTTGCCATGGACCATGATGTGCTCGGGGATGTCGCATGTCATGGTCATTCCTTTCTGTCCGAGGGCGAACTGGCTCTCTTTCTCCACGGTGCAGATGAGCTCTGCTACGTCGACCTCTTCGAACGTCATCATCTTGGCTCCGTCGTCGATGCGGTTGAGCATAGACATGTCGGCGAGCAACGATGTCAGTCGTTTGCTCTGTGCATAGCATCGCTCGAGGAACTGCTGGCGTGTGGCTTCGTCGACCTTGGGGTTCTCGAGTATGGTCTCAAGATAGCCCTGTATGCTTGCCACGGGTGTCTTCAGCTCGTGGGTGACGTTTTGTGTGAGCTGTTGTTTCAGTATGTTCTGCTCCTGTTGTGTACGCTTCAGTTGCAGGTAGAGCTTGACGATGCGCTCTGCGGTATCGCCCAACTCGTCGTTGGAGAAGTTGCCAAGGCTCTCGCTCCAGTCTTCGCCGATGGGGGAGGGCGTGAGGCTTGCCTTCGCTGCAAAGTCGTTCAGCTGTGTGATGTTACGTCCCAGACGATGGATGAACTGATAGAGGATGATGGTGAGCATCAGCATCACGGCGAGTGCAAACCACAGGTAGTGTTGGTCTGTATGCAGGCTCTTGGCGAGGTCGAGGTCGTAGGGCAGTGCCGAACGGATGATGTAGCCGTCCTGCGGATAGTATGTGGCGCTGTAGAAGTAGTCCTGCTTCAGCGTCGTGCTGTTGCGGTCGACGGTAGAGCCGTTGCCTCGCTTCAGTGCCTGAATCACCTCGGGTCGCTCGGCATGGTTGCCCATGCTGCTGACGTCGTTGTTGGCACTGTCGAACACCACACGTCCGTCCTTCAGTATTATCGTAACGCGCAGACCGGGTATGTTGTGGCCGGCAAGGTAGCTCCGTACTTCATTAGGAACTTCGGGAATGCTTGCTGTGTCGTCGGCGAAAGTCTCGTGCATGTGGTTGTTGTAGTCCTGCAGACGCATGTCGAGCATCTCCACCTTGTATTGCTTCTCGCGATACTGCTGGAACACTATGAAGGCTGCCGCGAAGACGAGAAACAGCGACAGCACGCTCAGATATAGCCTGTTGCCTATGGTCTGTCTGCGGGGTCTTGTGCCCGTACCCCCATGTCTGTGATGGCTCAACATTGTCGGTTCCTTTCGCTATTGTCTCAGTGATTAGTCGGAAAAGCAGTATCCGAAGCCGAGACGTGTTATGAGATTGTCGGCATAAGGGCCGAGCTTCTTGCGCACACGGGTGATGTTGACGTCCACAGTGCGGTCTGTTACGATGACGTCGGTAGGCCATACCAGGTGAATGAGGTCCTGACGCGAGAACACACGTCCCTTCTGCTCGAGCAGTGTGTGCAGTATTCCGAACTCTGTCTTCGTCAGCTCCACGTCGTTGCCGTCGATGGTGACGTTCTTCCTGTCGAGGTCTATCACCAGACCTTTATACTGAAGTATGTCGTTCTTCTTGCCTGCTTCGCCCGTCTGCTCTGTACGTCGCAGCACGGCACGTATTCGCAGCAGCACCTCTCTGATGGAGAAGGGCTTCGATATGTAGTCGTCGGCTCCGATGTTGAAGCCTGTAATCTTGTCGTTCTCGGTGCCTTTGGCGGTGAGGAAGACTATTGGGACATTCTTTGTTGTAGCGTCATTCCTCAGTCGTCTGGCGACTTCAAAGCCGCTGATGCCGCCCATCATCACATCGAGCAGTATCAGGTTGTATCCGGCAATGTGCTTGCCCAGTGCTTCCTCGCCTGAAGAGGCTGTGTCTACGTCGTAGCCCTCGGTCTCAAGGTTGAACTTGAGGATCTCGCAGAGGTCTTCCTCGTCGTCGACTACAAGTATTTTTGCGTTGTTCTCCTTGTCCATCATGTTTGCAAAGTTATCTCTTTTCGATTCGGAGTGCAATATAACGGCTTCTTCTTTTCATACAGATTGCAATGACGTTACAATGCCGTTACAATCTTTGGGACGGTGCGTTCCGAGCACCTATTTGACCCCATATCAAGGCTCTGTAGAAATACTGTTGTAATATCCATGTCTTATATGTATGTACCTCTTCGAGGCACTGATAGATGATATCTACACTACCCCAGTCTGCGCTACGCTTAGGCTGGTTATGCATAATTCAGCCTCTCCGAGGC
>CAYXLA010000205.1:0-2713 GCA_964465765.1 uncultured Bacteroidaceae bacterium
GATATGTTTACAATTACCGTGTTAACATACTTTGCACTTTCATGCACTCCATTTGACCCTGTCCTTCATGTATGTACCTCTCTTATGGTGCCGGCGGCACCGTTAAGCGTGAAGCGTGCTGCGTGAAGCGTTATCAAGTCCCATATGTATGTACCTCTTCGAGGCACGGGTGGGGGAGTGCTTGGGGCCCCAGACTGCGGTCACTGCGTTCCCTTAGTCTGGGGTTATGCATAATTCAGCCTCTCCGAGGCTGCAAGTCCTCTGAGAAGCCTCACCCCAGCCCTCCTCTGAAGGGAAGGGTGATAAAAGTCCTTCCCTTTAGGGGAGGATTTAGGAGAGACTTCACGCTTCACGCATCACGTTCATGTCCTGCTGTGGTGCCTCGAAGAGGTACATTATATGGATAACCTGACTAAGGGAACGCAGTGACCGCAGTCTGGGGCTAAAGCGCACACCCCGTCGTGCCTCGAAGAGGTACTTACATAGAGGACTGGTAATATCACGCAACACGCATCACGCTTAACGCAACACGGTGCCGTCGGCACCATATGAGGTACATACATATAGGATATGGAAATATCCCCACCTATTTTCTACTGAGCCGCTGTTTGGGCGAAACTGTTTGGGAGATTTCTTGTAGAAACGGGAGAGGGTCAGAGGTGTTTGTTCCTCTGGTCCTCTCCCGTCCCTTTCGCCGGATGGCTGTCGTCAGTCGCCGGAGGTTATCTGCACGATGTTGATGTAGGATTTGCTCCAGGGCTCGGTCAAGGTGACCGTCTTGTCTACGTAAATCGCCTTGTAGAGCTCGTAGCTCACGTGTACGTTGAAGGGCGTCGGGGTGGTGCCCGTGTCGCCCTCAAAGGTGCGGTCTGTGGCACTCGGCAGCGATTCGCAGTTGGGCAAGTAGAGCTCCTTGAGGGCTGTGTTCTGGAAATCGCAGGCGCTCAGTATAGGGCTGCTCGACAGGTAAGTTGCCTTCTCCAGCTTTTTGCAACCGTCGAACATGTAATAGCTGCTCGATGTCACACTGGCCGGAATCGTAATCTCCTTGAGTGACTTGCAATCCTGGAAAGCCCCTTCTCCCAGTGTCGTCAGGCTGTTGGGCAGCGTGATGCTTTCAATGCCGGAGCCGTAGAAAGCTTCGCTATTCACAGTCGTCACTCCCTCAGGCAGCTCGACGCTCCCGAGCGAAGTGCAACCGTAGAAAGCCTGGGAACCTATGGTCGTTGCGTTGCTGGGCAGTGTGACGCTTGTCAGCGAAGTGCTGTTCAGAAAACAACCATAAGGCACTTCGGTCATCTTTTGGGGCAGAACGACCTTTTTCAGCGTATTGTTACCAATGTAGGTCTGGGTCGAAGCGTTAGGGTCCAAAGAACGGAAAAGGTACTTGCTGTAGTCTCCAGTCGCCTCGGACAGGTCGAGCTCCTCGATGGTGGTGTTCTTTGCCAACGTGTAGAAGTCGCCGCTTCCCAGCACACCTATAATCTTCAGCCGGCCGTTGTTGATGGCTGCGGCAATCTTCTCTTCCGACAGTTCGCCGCCCGTGGTGCCCTCGAGGACGAGTATGCCTTTGGTGTCTTCCTCATCCATCGCTCCACCGTTGATCTCGGCCTCCGCACCCCAGTCGGCCGTGTTGACGAAGACGACGGTCAGTGCGTCGCCGTGCAGCTTCAGGTTGAGCGTGTATTGCGTGTTGGAGTCGAACGTCAAGTCGCTCGTCGACTTCCACGTGTAGGTCTTGTAGCCCTTCTCGAAGCAAAAACTGAGGGTGCCCTTGGCTACCGTCTGCGGCACTACGATGGCTTCATACTCCATGGTGGCGCTTGTCGGTGTGGAGGCGGTGGCGTTGGCAGGGGTGAAGGTCCCCGGGCAGGGCGTGATGCCCGTCACGTTCAGAACGTCGGGGTCTGTCCATGCGGGGTTCTTCGGGTCGGTGAAGGTGTACGTGCGTGTGAGGTTCGTTCCGCCCAGCTGGGCATACGACAGCGGGTTGGCGGTGTCGGTGTTGTCCGTGCCCAGGTCCACCACGATGCGAAGCTTCGCCATGATGTGGGTGAGGTTCACGGTGATACCGCTGAGCGAAGGCTTGGTGGCTGTGGCCAGTTGCATCAGGTGGTCGCAGGTCTTCAGCTTCGCATCGTCGCTCTGGTCGCTGGCTATGGTCACCTCGGCAGAGGTCGCGGGTTCTAGGGTCGTCGGGTCGCGGAAGTCAAACGTGGCGGCGGTCACCTTCACGTCGTTGCCGTCGCCCGCCCAGTACATCGGTAGCGACTTGGTACCGTCTGTGGGGTTGAACGACTTCCAAGTGCCGTTGTCGTCCTTCATCTGCGCATAGTAGCTGTACTTGCTGTTGCTCTCGTTGGTAATCTGCAGGTAGAAGTCCGCAGGTGCGTCGTTCGGACCGTAGCCCGCTTTGGTCGTCAGTTCGTTCGTTATGGTGCTTACCCGTATGGGTGTGCCTTCGGTTACGAAGTCGGACGAGATCTCTTCATTGGAACAGCCTGCCGCCATCAGCGCTGCGGCTGCCACGAATGCTCCCCGTGTCAGGGAGAAGAATGAATGTTTCATATAGTTTGTCGTTTTTAGTCGAACGTGAGTTTGTTCTTTAGCGCACAAAATTAAGGTGGGTTCTATAAATTCCCACCGTAATGGAATAATAAATTAACTAATATACGTGAGTTACGTTTTGTCATCTTGCGGTCTCTTTTCGGTC
>CAYXLA010000206.1:0-2687 GCA_964465765.1 uncultured Bacteroidaceae bacterium
GTCCGAGGCTTATTGGGCGGAAGCCTTTAGATAGTGCCAGCTGCACCTCTTCTTCACTGAAGTCACCTTCAGGACCTATCAGCACCACGGCATCTTCCTTAGTGCCAGCTATGTCGCGTAGCTCGGTCTTGTCCTGTTCATAGCAGTGGGCAATGAACTTCTGTCCGTTGAATGGCTGTGAGACGAACGTGTTGAAGTCGGTCATATCGTTCAGCTTGGGCAGTCGTGCCTTCAGCGACTGCTTCATGGCAGATATCAGGATCTTCTCTATGCGCTCTGTCTTGACGATGCGACGTTCCGAGAAACGGCAGTTGAGGAATGTCAGTTCGTCCATACCTATCTCTGTGGCTTTCTCGGCAAACCACTCCATGCGGTCGATATTCTTGGTGGGAGCAACGGCTATGTGTATGTGGCCAGTCCATAGTGGCGGCTGTGGTATGGTCTCTATGATGTCTACGCTGCATCGTTTGCCTGTGGTGTGACCTATGGCTGCCCGATAGAAGTTGCCATGTCCGTCGGTCAGCATGACTTCGTCGCCTGGCTCCAGGCGCAATACTCTTACGGCATGTGCTGCCTCTTCTTGTGGCAGCTCGTTGCAGGTGTCGATGTCGGGTGTGTAGAACAGATGCATGGTCGTTGGTGGTCTATCTATTGTCGGTCAGTCTTTCTTGCGCATGCTGTTGATCATGTCGCGCAGCTTGGCAGCACTCTCATAGTCTTCGCGTTGCACGGCATCCTGCAGCTGCTTCTCCAGTATCTCTACATACTTGTCGCCAAGTAGCATCATGCCTTTGTCGTGTTCTTCGGCCTCGTCAGCCTTGATGGCATCTGCGTCGTAGTAGGATGAGTCGCCGCTCTCGATGCTTGTCACCAAGTCTTTATAGGTATAGATGGGTGCTCCGGTCTTCATTGCCAGTATCACGGCATCGCTTGTGCGGGCATCGGCACGCAGCACACGGTTGCCCTGACGCAGGAAGATGAATGCATAGAATACGTTATTCTCCACTCGGTAAATCAGCACACGCAGTATCTTCACCTCGAGTGCACCAAGCAGGGCAGCAAACAGGTCGTGCGTCATGGGACGGGTGGTGTGTATGCTCTTAAGCTCAAGCATGATGGCACGTCCCTCTGCTGTGCCTATGTGTGCCGTGAAGCCATGGTCGCCTTCGCATGTATGCATGGTGAGGTCGTACGTACCGGCTTCTGTCTCGCTCATACGTATGTTCGTCACCCTAAGCTCAACCTTCTCATTGCTCATTGTTTACGTTCTCCTTTGTTTTATTCTGTCACTCAGCCTTGTTGTACTTGTACTTGAAGAACACAGCGAACAGTACTGCTATCACAAGCGAATAGGCTGCGAAGATGTACCATACGGTGCTCCAGTCGCCCACGACATACATCGCACCGTCTGCCATCTCGGAGTGAGTGAACATGTTCACTATAGCCTGTGCACCGAGTGTACCTATGGTGGCTCCGACGCCATTGGTCATGAGCATGAACAGTCCCTGTGCACTGGAGCGTATGTCGTGACTCGTCTCCTGATTGACAAACAGTGAGCCGCTGATGTTGAAGAAGTCGAATGCCACACCGTAGACAATCATCGACAGGATGAACATCCATACGCCATTGCCAGGGTTGCCGGCACCGAACAGTCCGAAGCGGAACACCCATGCCACCATGGCTATGAGCATCACCTTCTTTATTCCATAGCGCTTGAGGAAGAACGGTATGAGCAGTATGCACAGCGTCTCCGAGCACTGCGATATGGAGATGAGTATGTTGGCATGGTTGGCACCGAACGAGTCGGCATAGTCAGCCACCGCCTTGAAGCTCGTGATGAATGGGTTGGCAAAGCTGTTGGTAATCTGCAGTGCTACGCCAAGCAGCATACTGAAGATGAAGAATATTGCCAGCGTATGGCTCTTGAACAGCGAGAAGGCATTAAGTCCCAAGGCATCTGCCAGCGTGCGCTTGCGAGGTGTCTTGCTGACAGGGCAGGGCGGCAGTGTAGTGCTGTAGAGTGCAAGCATCAGACCCGTCACACCCGATACTATGAACTGCATGTGGGTGGTCTGGAATCCGAGGATATCGACCAACAGCATGGTGCAGATGAATCCTACTGTTCCGAGGGTGCGTATAGGCGGAAAGGTAGTCACGGTGTCAAGTCCTGCATTCTCCAGCGCATTGTATGCCACGGAGTAGGACAGCGACAGCGATGGCATGTAGAAACCAATGGCGATGGCAAATAGGGATATCATGGTCCCGAAGTTGGCTGTCGCGCCATAGCTCATGCCATAGTAGCCCAATGCCAGCATGGCTATGCCGGCAATGAAGTGGCAGATGCCAAGCATCTTCTGTGCCGGTACCCAGCGGTCGGCAATTATGCCTATGATGGGTGGCATGAAGAGGCTGGTGATGCCTTGCATGGAGTAGAACACTCCGATGTTTGAACCCTGGCCGATGCTGGCAAGGTAGCTACCCATTGATGTCAAGTATGCTCCCCACACGGCAAACTGCAGGAAGTTCATTATGATAAGTCTTACTCTCAATCCCATATTGAAATAGTATGTGTATTATCTAGCTCGTTCTTTTATGGTGGGTTCTATAAATTGGCTTTGTCAGATTGCGAGGTTATTTTCGAGGGCAATTTGTCTGAGAACGAAGGAGTATAGCGGGCTATACGACTG
>CAYXLA010000207.1:0-2653 GCA_964465765.1 uncultured Bacteroidaceae bacterium
GTGCCTCGGAGAGGTACATACATATAGGATATGGAAATATCCCCACCTTTTTTCTGCTGACCCGCCATAGTACGTGACTTATAAAAACAAGAAGAGCAGGGGAACAATCCTCTGCTCTTTCATTTTGCTTATTGTTTTAGCTTTCAGCTTACTTGCTGCTTGCCAAGAAACCGCTTGCTGCAGTTGTTGCTGTCTTAGCCTTTGCAGTCTGCTGGCGGTTAGAAGAAGTGACGTTGAGCAACGTCAGGTACTTGCGGTACTGCTCCTTGCTCAGGACATTCTTCATCAGCTTCAGGTTGTGCTTCAGAGCCTTGTCCTTGGTGACATCCAAGCTCTCCTGCTCGTTCTTGAAGAACTCGTTGATGTCGTAGACACTGGCGCGCTGATCGTCATTCAGGTTCAAGTACTTGCTCAAGCGAGTGAATGAAACCTCGTAAGTGCCGGCGCTCTTGTTTGTGTCAGCAGCCTTAACACTCATAGACCCAACCATGGCCATCATCATGATGCCTGTCAAAACAATCTTTTTCATAATACCTAAAACTTAAATTAAACAATATATAAACCTATAAAAACTAACCTTCGTTCAGCTTGTAACTGTGGCTTATGCCAATACCTAATATCTATCTCTGTCTCTTAGACGATGCAAATGTATAGCCTTTCACAATATGTTGTACTCAATGTGTCATCCTTTTTACACTTTTGTAATAAAATTGTCACACATTTAAGCATAGATAACATTTCTGTCCAATCTGTTTGGCGAAAACATGGAAATACTTACATTTGCGTCGTGGGGTGTCGTACACACTCTGCGCACTTTGCGAAGGAGCTATATATATATGAATAGACCGCTGCACATCATACTGCTAATGCTGACGCTCGTGTTGACCGTCTGCATAGGAGCTGACATCGCATCCGACGTCAACGACGACGATGCTGTGATGGAAGCTGCAGTAGTGCCTGCCAATGCTGCCAAGAGCAATGACAACGGTTCCCTGCGCAGCTGGGACTTCAGTCCTAATAGTGACGGAAGCATTGTGGAGCCGGACATGTGCGACATCTACCGCATCTGCAACACCAAGCCGGTGCGACTGCTGTCGCCAAGCTGGATCAAGCAGCAGCGCACCTCATGCAAGGTGCTGCATACACCTAAGGCCATTCTGTCGACATCGACATACAGGTATAAACCATTCACGCAAGCCATGCCAGTGGCCGTCTGTGTCTCTACAGGCGGCATTGCCGTACTGCTGAGGCACATACTCTGTTAGCGACGTCTGTGGATTCAACGAATATGGTCCGTAGACCCAGTGCGTCTCGGACACACGAACATTATTTTATTCACCAATCACACAGACAAAACATTATGGCAAACATTAAAAAGTTGGAGATGGGTAAGGCCGTCTCTGCATTACCTTATATTAATATAGAGAAATCGTTTTTTGGACTGAAGCAGACAATCGTCTACAAACCGACCAACAGTGAAGTACAGATTGTGCAGTACGAATATGCTGCCGACAATGGAGCAATGATACAGAAGCTACTCAACACCAAGCCGTCCGAGGCTGCAGAGCTGGCAGAAAAGGTCAGCATGCTCGACAAGACCCCGATGGGCAACTTCAGGCTCGATGCCTGCGTGTCTGCCGACAAGCAGTTCGTGGCTTTGCAGCTGTTCCAGTACTCCAACCTGATGTTCCATCCGGCAACTGACGTGAAGGTCTATCAGGGCGAAGATGCCAAGCTGATGGCTTCTATACTGTAGAGGGCTGACTGCACCGGACAGAGAACATAATTTTTTAGGAGGTTATTACAAATATGAAAGGCAAATATCCGCTCTTCGGAGCCATTGGAGCCATAGCAGCAGGACTGCTGCTGATGGCGTTTCCCAACGAGGCTGGCAATTACTTTGTCATCCTCATAGGACTGCTGTTCATGCTGCCGTCGTGCATTGGCATCGTGAGTTACTTCTCGACCCCTCGTGAGTTGCGGCCGTTCTTCCCAATAGGCTCTGTCGGCGGAGTGCTGTTCGGCTTCCTGCTGATGGTGATGCCCGGATTCTTTGCCGACTTCCTGACGTTCGTCCTCGGCTTCCTTGTGCTGATGGGTGGCGTTCAGCAGATAGCTTCGCTCACCGTGGCACGCCAGTGGGAGAAGGTTCCACTTGCCATGTACATCATTCCGGCACTCATCATCGTGGCTGGTCTGGTGGCAGTGTTCAACCCTATGGGCACACGCTCGGCAGCATTCATACTGATTGGCGCATGCTGTCTGGTCTACGGACTGTCGTCAATCTACAACTGGTATAAGTTCGGACGTCATAACCCGAACATCCATGCAGGCAAAGAGAGCACGCAGACTGACAGCAGCAGCAACGGCACTGTCGATGCCGAAGATGCTACCGACGAGACCATACTGCAGCACAACGACCTGATACGCCGCAAGATGATCGACAAGCACGGCGACAACGTCGAGGAAGCTGAGATAATAGAATGAAGCTGAGATAATAGAGTAGGGGGACGCGCAGTAGCAGCCGCCTACATATATGGTGGGTTCTATAAATTCCCACCGCAATGCAATAACAAATTAACTAATATACGTGAGTTGCGTTTTGTCATCTTGCGGTCTCTTTTCGGTCCAATTCGTCTGTTCGCTCAGTCGT
>CAYXLA010000208.1:0-2643 GCA_964465765.1 uncultured Bacteroidaceae bacterium
TAGCAGCGCGGGCACCGTAGATAGCTGTTGCAGCGGCATCCTTCAATACCTGCATCGACTCGATATCGTTAGGGTTGACAGAGTTGATATCTACATCCTGCACACCATCGACGATAATCAGAGGGTCAGAACCATTCACACCACCTACACCACGAATACGGATGGTAGATTCACCCGAAGGACCACCGGAGTTGGAGATGTACACACCAGATGCACGTCCCTGAAGGGCCTCGGCAAAGGTTGTGACAGGCTGTTCGGTGATAGCATCACGGCTGACAACTGCTACAGAACCCGTGATGTCCTTCTTTGCCTGCGTACCATAACCAACGACGACGACCTCGTCGAGGGTCTCGGTGTCCTCATGCAGAGTGACAGCCAGAGTGGTCTGATTGTTCTGGAGTGCGATTTCCTGTGCAATGTAGCCGATGTAGGAAACCTGGATTACAGCACCGTTTGGCACACCATCGATAGTGGCGTGACCTTCCATGTCTGTGATTGAACCGATTGTGGTACCCTTGACAATGACATTGGCACCGATGACCGGACCTAATGCGTCGTTGACTGTCACGGTGACAGTGCGGCCATTCTGCCGAACTGAAGCGACATCTTCTGATGGTGTTCCGCTTATTCCAGCTGCCATGGCCGGTGTGGCACATGTCAGGAATAGCGAAGCTCCATATAGGAATGTGCGCTTCCAAAAAATCATGTTGTTCATAAGAATTAAATTTAAGTATTACTAATAAAAAACAGTTGTTCTCATTCTTACTGTTGTCATGCAACATTTACAGGTTCCGTCCTGCCGACTCAGTAGGAAAAAGCAGTGGCACTCACGTGAGACTGCTTTTTATATAATACTTAGTCTAGTACTTACGCATATATATTGTTACTCGTAAGTCAAATGTTGTATGGAGCACTATCCATTGGCAGTGGCGTCCTCGCACTTCACCGAAGTCGTACGGTTGACGTGTGAGTTGGTCCAGTCGACCATGGCATGCAATGCCGGCATCAGACCTTTCCCATCCTCTGTCAAAGAATATTCTACTCTTGGCGGCACCTCAGGAAATGCAACACGATTAACGAGTTCATTGTCCATCAGGTTCTTCAAGGTCTGCGACAGTACTTTCCTGGAACATCCGTTCAGCTCTTTCTGGATGTCGGTGAACCTCACCGACACGCCATTGTCGTGACTGTAGATGGTGTTAAGTACTACCAAAGACCACTTGTCGCCAAACAAGCCGTTCAGATGGTGCAACATCGTGTTGGTATAATCGCCGTTCGTCATAGTGTGATAGAATATCAAGTCTAACAAAATCCGACTATGATGCCCGACACCTTTGACTCATTGCCCACCTGAAGCATGCTCTCTGTGAACAAATGTAAATTCATTTGCCAACACCAAAAAGATGTTATCTGGCGGTAACATTGTTACCTTTTGGTTTCAATTGCTTACTGTCAGTCAGCTTGAAATCGTGTCGTTTGCAATCTTTAACAAAAAGACTTTGCCATGCTGTCCGAAGTCATCCCGTAGGGAAATTCCTTATGTCACAGCTTGGAAAAGGCCTCTTGCCAGTCTCATCATAGTACACCTGCAAAAGTCGAAGATATCGGCAGCTTGGGACTTAATGCACGTCAAGAAATCGGTATGGCGTGCTTGACGTGTGTCAATAAGTGATGACGCGCAACAAAGCGTGTAGGGTGGGCGCAGTATTTTGCGTATATTTGTCAGCGAACCAATATATACACGCACACACACAACATGGCACAGACAGAGTTTAAGGACTATCTTACGATTGCACGTGAGATGACGGGCAAATATCTGAAGTTAAGCGAAGATGACCTGCAGCAGTTTGCTGACCTCATCGACGGACGATGTGAGCTGAAGAAGGGCGAAATCTTCATCAACGAAGGCATGGTGTGTCGGCACATCATCTATGTCGACAAGGGACTTGTGCGACAGTACTACTACAAGGAAGGGCACGACGTCTCGGAGTACTTCGTATGCGAAGGTAATTCCATGCACTGCATCGAGAGCGTGTATCACCATGTGCCCACACATCTGCTGGCAGAAGCTCTGGAGCCTACAGTGATATACACCATAAACTACGCCCGCCTTGCCGATGCCATAGAGAAGTATCCTGGCCTGTGCCGCTTCTATCGCATCTTCCAGGAGGAAGACCTCATAATAACACAACATAAGGCAGATGCTCTCCGCTTCGAGAGCTCAAAGGAACGCTATGAACGATTCCTCAGGGAATATCCCGAGGCTGCCCGACGTGCTCCGCTGCAACATATAGCATCCTATTTGCTAATGACGCCCGAGACATTGAGCAGAGTCCGAGCCGGCGTGCTTTGAATGTGTCATGTTGAAAGTGCTTACATTCACACCTATTATATATATGTAGGTACACCATATTATATATATGGTGGATACACCTATTAATGGTAGGTAGGTGCACCTCATGTACCTAATTGGCTCGGGCATTCTGCCTGTTGCCAGACCCTCTATAACTGTATGCTTCTTGCAAGCCGACCGAAGTCGCGCGGCATATTGGCTGTAAAGCCCTGAGAATACGTACGATATGGTTCGAGAAGTTAACCAAAGTCCTCTCACATCGTTCGATATGAGCATTCACATCGTTCGAT
>CAYXLA010000209.1:0-2621 GCA_964465765.1 uncultured Bacteroidaceae bacterium
GGATATGAGGTGTCGTGAGTGTCTCTACGCTATAGGATGTGGTGCCTCGAAGAGGTACACTAACGAGTAACCTGATTAAGGGAACGCAGTGACCGCAGTCTGGGGTATTGGATGCGCCCAGTATGTGCCTCGGAGAGGTACACGCGCCACAGGATATGAACAGATTTCACTGTCCCCACTATAACTGAATTCAGCTTTTGTCGTCTTGAGACATGGCCATTAGTTTGAAATTCGTACATTTGTGCCACGCAAACTAAAAGATTCAAACTTAACACGAACAAAACAATACCATGTCAAACGTAAAATTCTACAAGGCGGAGAACCAGGTGCCACTCGAGATGCACAAGGTCCGCGTGGTGCAGAAGCTCAATCTTCTGCCCGTAAAGGAGCGTCTGCGTGCCATCCAGGACGCAGGCAACAACACCTTCCTACTCCAGAACCGTGACATCTACCTCGACATGCTGACCGACAGCGGCGTCAACGCCATGTCCGACCTGCAGACGGCAGCCATGATGCGTGCCGACGACTCCTATGCCGGCTCGGAGACCTTCAACCGCGTCAAGGCAGCTGTCAAGGAAGTGTTCGGCACCGACAACGTGCTGCCTGCCCATCAGGGCCGTGCCTGCGAGAACATCCTGGCAGAGGCTTACGTCAAGCCCGGAATGGTGGCGCTGATGAACTTCCACTTCACCACCACCAAGGCACACATCACGCGTCTGGGCGGCGACGTCATCGAGGTCATCGACAAGAAGGGACTGCTGCCGCAGAGCGACGACCCCTTCAAGGGCAACTTCGACCTGGACCTGCTGCGCCAGACCATCGAGAAGTACGGCCCCGAGAAGGTGGCATTCGTACGCATCGAGTCGGGCACCAACCTCATCGGCGGACAGCCCGTGTCGCTCGAGAACATGCTTGCCGTCACCGACATCTGCCACCAGTACGGCGTCAAGTCGGTGCTCGACGCCTCGCTGCTGCAGGACAACGTCTACTTCATGAAGACGCGCGAGCCGCGCTGCAAATACATGTCGACGAAAGAAATCTACCATCTGCTGGCGTCGCGCTGCGACATCGTCTACTTCTCCGGCCGCAAGCTGGGCTTCGCCCGTGGCGGCATCATCACCAGCATCGACAAGAAGTACACCGACGAGATGATGGAGTTCGTGCCCCTCTTCGAAGGCTTCCTCACCTACGGCGGCATGGAGGTGCGCTCCATGGAGGCAATGGCACAGGGACTGTATGAGTCGCTCGACATGGAGTACATCAGTCAGGGACCGGAGTTCATCCGCTACCTCATCGACGAGCTCGACGCCTACGGCGTGCCCGTCATCAAGCCTGCCGGCGGCCTTGGCGCCCACCTCAACTGCTCCGAGTTCGTCCCCGACATGCCCCACAACCAGTATCCGGCAGCTGCCGTAGGCGCCGCCCTCTTCATCGCCGGAGGCATTCGCGGCATGGAGCGTGGCACCATGAGCGAACAGCGCGAGCCCGACGGCACCGAGCGCTATGCCGAGCTGGAGCTGCTCCGCCTGGCAGTGCCGCGCCGCGTCTACACCCTGTCGCAGATCAAGTATGTCGCCGACCGCGTCAAGTGGCTGTGGGACAACCGCAGCCTCATCGGCGGACTGGAGTGGACCATGGAGCCCAAGGTGCTGCGCTTCTTCTTCGGCCGCATGAAGGAGATTGGCCACTGGCAGGAAGACCTGGCGCAGAAGTTCCACGACGACTTCGGCGACTCGCTGTAAACGCCACCCATCTTTCCCATTCATCGTCAGCAGTGCCTACCCCACCAAGGAGTAAGTGCTGCTGATTTTTTGGTGGGCAGTAGAAAATGCGTGGGGAAATTTCCATGTCCTACATAGAGGATATGCACGTTTCACGCTTCACGGTGCCGACGGCACCATAAGGGAGGTACATACATATATAGGACGTGGCACTCAATCCGTTCCGTATATTACAGATTCAACAAACTAATTTTTGAAGGATATGATATACGGATACATCAGAGTGAGCAGTGACAAACAGACTGTAGAGAACCAGCGTTTTGAGATAAACAAGTTTTGCAACCGTGAGAATTTGAGCATCGATGGATGGATAGAGGAAACCATCAGCGGCACTAAGTCGTATAGCAAGCGTCAGTTGGGCAAACTGCTGGACAAGGTTCAAAAGGACGACATCATTATCTGCACAGAACTGTCGCGTCTGGGGCGCAACCTCTTCATGATAATGGAAATACTCAACCTTTGTATGGCCAAAGAGGGCAAGGTGTGGACCATAAAAGACAACTACCGTCTGGGCGATGACATACAGAGCAAAGTGCTGGCTTTTGCCTTCGGACTCTCGGCAGAGATAGAACGCAACCTCATCAGTCAACGCACCAAGGAAGCATTAGCGAGAAAGAAAGCTGAGGGAGTTACGTTGGGACGACCGAAAGGCAAAAAAACTGCACCTGAGAAATATAAGCTTCATAGCAAGATGCACCTTATTGCTGAATTGCTCAAGGCGAATATTTCCAAACGACATATAGCCAAACTTTGCAAGGTTGATCGCAACACTCTTGATCGGTTCATAAAGCAATTTCTGGTAGAACAGAACTGAGCGTTTTCGTTCAGCAGAACGGAACG
>CAYXLA010000210.1:0-2619 GCA_964465765.1 uncultured Bacteroidaceae bacterium
CGCGCCACAGGATATGAACAGATTTCATTGTCCCCACAATATTTCTACTGATTCCAGAAAACAGGTGGGGATGTCAAGCGCTATATACGTTCCGAGCAAAGACATATAGATGCATGCCCAGTACCGACTAGTTGGTACGACCGTACCATACGCTCGGTACTGCAGTACCAGCTATTCGGTACGCCAGTCCTGATTAATGAGGACAAAGAGGAGGACTGATAGAGGCTTGCTCCGAAACCGTGCGGTTTGAGTTTTGAAACTGCTCGGTTTGGGTTTTGAGCAAGCATGAAAAAACACCGCTGCCATCAGCTAATGACAACGGTGTCTTTTAGTTTCAATCTTCGGCTTTACTCAGGAGAGCGTCACGCCAGCTTGTGGATGACCAGACCGGAACGGAGCTTGGGCTCAAACCATGTTGCCTTGGGCGGCATGATCTTGCCACTGTCGGCGATGTCCATAATCTGCTTCATCGTAACAGGATAGAGCGCGAGGGCAGCTTTCATCTCGCCGCTGTCGACGCGACGCTTCAGCTCGCCAAGTCCGCGCAAGCCGCCAACGAAGTCGATGCGCTTGTCGGAGCGCAGGTCCTTGATGCCAAGCACCTTGTCGAGGATGAGGCGCGAGGAGATGTCGACATCGAGCACGCCGATGGGGTCGCTGTCGTCGTAGGTGCCGGGCTTTGCCGTCAGGCTGTACCACTGTCCGTCGACATAGAGCGAGAACTCGTGCAGGTGTTGCGGACGATATTCGTCTGTACCCTTCGGCACAACGTCGAAGTCCGTCTTCAGCGTGTCGAGCAGCTGTGCGGTCGACAGTCCGTTGAGGTCTTTCACCACGCGGTTGTAGTCCAGTATGGTGAGCTGCGATGCCTGAAAGCACACTGCCATGAAGAAGTTGTACTCCTCATTGCCTGTGTGGTTCGGGTTCTGCCGTGCCTTCTCCGCGCCCACGAGGGCTGCGGCTGCCGAACGGTGATGGCCGTCGGCGATGTAGAGCGACGGCATCTTGGCAAACTCTGCCGTGATGACGGCGATGTCGCTGGCATCGTTAATCACCCAGAACTGATGGCGGAAGCCGTCGATGGGGGCGATGAAGTCGTACTCCGGCTGCGTGGCAGCATAGCGCATTATGAGCGCGTCGAGGGTGTTGTTGTCGGGATAGGCGAAGAACACCGGCTCAATGTTGGCATTGTTGACGCGCACATGCTTCATGCGGTCTTCCTCCTTGTCGCGGCGCGTCAGCTCGTGCTTCTTGATGACGCCGTTGAGATAGTCGTCGACGTTGGCACACACCACGAGGCCATACTGCGTCTTGCCGTTCATGGTCTGGGCGTAGATGTAGTAGCAGTCGGCGGCATCCTGACGGAGCCAGCCACGGTCCTGGAACTTGCTGAACTGCTCGGCGGCACTCTCGTAGACGCGTGGGTCGTACTCCGAAGTGCCTTCGGGGAAGTTTATCTCCGGCTTGATGATGTGGTACAGGCTCATCTCGTTGTCGCCTGCTTCGGCACGCGCCTCCTCCGAGCTGAGGACGTCGTACGGGCGGCATTCCACCTTCTCGACGAGCTCCTTCGGCGGACGTATGCCCTTGAATGGTCTGATCTTTGCCATGCCTTCTGTCTCTTACTTGTTTACCTGGAACTTGCGGTTGCCGTCCTTGAGGAAGCCCACAATCTGACGTGCGGCAGCTATGCCGGCGTTGATGTTTGCCTCGGCTGTCTGTGCGCCCATCTTCTTCGGCGTTGCGAAGTAGCGGCCTTCGAACTTCTCGGCAAACTCGGCAGCAGCCACGGGAGCGATGTCGGTGATGTACTTCAGGTCGGTACGCTCGCCGAGCAGCTTGATGAGTCCAGCCTCGTCGATAACCTCCTTGCGGGCGGTGTTGATGAGTATGCCTCCCTTGGGCAGACGGTTCACCATGTCGTAGTTGATGGAGCCTTTGGTCTCGTCGGTTGCAGGGATGTGCAGCGACACGATGTCGCACTGCTCAAACAGCGCTTCGGTAGAGTCCACGGCATGCACGCCGGCAGCCTCGATGGCTTCCTTGGGGCAGAAGGCGTCGTAGGCATAGATGTCCATCTCGAAGCCGCGTGCAATGCGTGCCACGTTGCGGCCCACGTTGCCGAATGCCAGTATGCCGAGCTTCTTGCCCTTCAGCTCTGTTCCTGCCTTGCCGTTGTAGAAGTTGCGGACAGCGAACACCAGCAGGCCGAACACCAGTTCAGCCACAGCGTTGGAGTTCTGTCCAGGAGTGTTCATGACGCATACGCCGTGGGCAGTGGCAGAAGCCAGGTCCACATTGTCGTAGCCTGCACCGGCACGTACCACAATCTTGAGCTGCTTGGCTGCATCGAACACCTCAGCATCGATGACGTCGCTGCGAATTATCAGCGCGTCGGCATCTTTCACTGCGTCGAGCAACTGCTGCTTGGCTGTGTACTTCTCGAGCATTGCCAGCTCGTAGCCGGCAGCCTCAACCTCTTTCTTGATGCCGTCTACCGCAACAGCGGCAAACGGCTTCTCAGTAGCAATAAGTATCTTCATGGCTTTCTCTCTCCACGTCTTTTTAGTGATTGCGTTCGAATTCCTGCATGCACTCAACCAGTGCCTTCACGCCCTC
>CAYXLA010000211.1:0-2599 GCA_964465765.1 uncultured Bacteroidaceae bacterium
GGCACAAAAAAGTCCATACGGCTGTGTAGCCGCATGGACAAGGGGGTCAGAGGCCTAAATGATAGACCTCAGTGGTAAATGTTAAAATGCCACTTTGCGATATGTTAATGTTTGTTTACGCGTCTGTTAAGAAGAAGGCGGTATGACTGCCATAGATTGCTGCATAGAGGATGCATCCTGTCTGCTCCCCTCGTATGCGGAGAATCTCGTACTGACGTGTTGTTGATGTCTGCTTTTCCATAGTTTCAGCGTTAGGTCTTGCAAGTGTTTCGGCCAATGTTGTTGTCATTGCTCGCGTCTCGGTTTGGTTCTGCTTCAAGTATAAGGAGAACATTTAATATACGCAAGCCCCAATATCAAATTATTTGATGAAAAAATAATTTTTCCGCAAATGCACTTCATATTAGGCTATACTAGTCATGCAAAAATACGATTGCTGATGGTGAGAATATTTTTTTTGATGCTTTTCACGTCCTTCATGTATGTACCTCTCTTATGGATGAAGGGTGTTGAGTGTTGGACTATGCATGTCCTGTGGCGCGTGTACCTCTTCGAGGCACGGTTAGGGTGGACGTTCAAAATCCCCAGTCTGCGCTGCGCTTAGGCTGGGGTTACTCTTGAGTGTACCTCTCCGAGGCACCACGTCCTATAGCGTAGACATACTCACAATATCACATATCCCACAGGTTATCCAATCATACTGAGATAAGTCTCGACAGATTAATGTTCAGCCCCATGACAGTGAGGCTCATGTCTGACTTGCATCTACTATGGGAAGTCCAATCCTGCCGTGGTGCCTCGAAGAGGCAAATTATCCGGATAACCCCTGACTAAGGGGGCGCAGCGACCGCAGTCTGGGGCTAACGAACTATCTCTACTCGTACCTCGGAGAGGTACATACATGAAGGGCTGGAACATAACACATAACACGCTTAACGCTCAACGTAACACGTGTGTCCTCTCAACGGGACGTGAGAAGTCAGCGGAAGCGGAACTCAGTCCCTCCTCTGGGTTTTCAGAACTCGGAGGTGAAGTGGAAGCGGATGTGCTTGAAGTCGTTCTGCGCCATCTGCAGCACGTAGGCGCTGTCGGCGAGGTAGACGTCGCGGCCCTCACGGTCCTTCGCCATGTACTGGTACTTGCGCTTCATGAAGTCGGCAAGCTCCTGCGGGTCGTCGCTCTCAATCCAGCAGGCTTTGTAGAGGTGGACGGGCTCCCAACGGCAGCTGGCGTTGTACTCGTTGAGCAGTCGGTACTGGATGACCTCGAACTGCAGCTGGCCCACGGTGCCGATGATCTTACGACCATTGAACTGGTTGACGAAGAGCTGCGCCACACCTTCGTCCATGAGCTGGTCGATGCCTTTCGCCAACTGCTTCTGCTTCATGGGGTCGGCATTCTCGATGTACTTGAACATCTCGGGCGAGAAGCTGGGCAGTCCGCGGAAGTGGAGCTGCTCGCCTTCGGTGAGGGTGTCGCCAATCTTGAAGATGCCATTGTCGGGCAGTCCGACGATGTCGCCAGCCCAGGCCTCGTCGACGGTGGACTTGCGCTGCGCCATGAACTGCACGGGGGAGGTGAAGCGCATGGACTTGTTCTGACGGACATGGTAGTAGGGGGTGTTGCGCGTGAAACGGCCCGAGCAGACCTTGCAGAAGGCGATGCACGAGCGGTGGTTGGGGTCGATGTTGGCTGTGATCTTGAAGACGAAGCCGCTGAACTTGGGCTCGTCGGGCTGCACTGTGCGCTCCGTCGCCTGCACGGGACGAGGGCAGGGGGCTATCTCGACGAAGCAGTCGAGGAGCTCCTGCACGCCGAAGTTGTTGAGGGCGGAGCCGAAGAAGACGGGGGCGAGATGGCCGTCGATGTACTGCTGGCGGTCGAACTCGGGATAGACGCCCTCGATGAGCTCGAGGTCCTGACGCAGACGGGCGGCGTCGTGGTCGCCGATGTGCTGCTCGAGGTCCTGCGTGTGGATGTCGACCTCGACCTTCTCGGTGACGACCTGCTTGGAGGGACGGAAGAGGTTGAGGCGCTGCTCGTAGATGTTGTAGACGCCCTTGAAGCGCTGTCCCATGTCGATGGGCCATGACAGCGGACGCACGCTGATCTTGAGCATCTCCTCGAGCTCGTCGAGGAGGTCGAAGGGCTCCTTGCCCTCACGGTCCATCTTGTTGACGAAGATGATGACGGGGGTGTTGCGCATGCGGCAGACGTCCATGAGCTTGAGGGTCTGCGACTCCACGCCCTTGGCGGCATCGATGACGATGATGACGCTGTCGACAGCGGTGAGCGTGCGGTAGGTGTCTTCGGCGAAGTCCTGGTGGCCCGGGGTGTCGAGGATGTTGATCTTGTAGTCGTGATAGTCGAACTCGAGCACGGAGGTGGTGACGGAGATGCCGCGCTGCTTCTCGATGTCCATCCAGTCGGAGGTGGCTGTCTTGCGTATCTTGTTGCTCTTGACTGCTCCGGCGACCTGTATCTGTCCGCCAAAGAGCAGCAGCTTCTCTGTCAGCGATGTCTTTCCTGCGTCAGGATGTGCCACAATGGCGAATGTGCGTCTTCTTGCTATCTCGTTGTTCATCTCCTCATTTTTTTT
>CAYXLA010000212.1:0-1469 GCA_964465765.1 uncultured Bacteroidaceae bacterium
CGCCCCTTATATCCCCGTCCTGAAGGACAGGGTTTTACGGGGCATCCTGATAAACCGCCATAGGGAAATGCGGTTGAAATGGGCATCTCTTGCGAGTTCAGAGACACCGTATAGCCGGATGAGGCTGGTGAGCGTCTCATGGAATGCGGAGGAATCCTCCTTTTTAAAGTCCTTCGAGAGCTGTTTCAGGTCAATGTTTTTCATGGCTTTCCTTCAGTCGGTAATCCCATGTGGACACATCTCCATCCATTGTTCGGAGTGTTCAGAATATGGATGAAACTGTCTCAGTCATGAGAGAAAGTGAGAACGTCAGGATCTGTGATGCTGTCTGCAGGCAGTCAGTAGGTTTGCGCAACATTGGCTTGATGCTGGGCAATGTCTCCCCCCAAAAGAAGGCGTGAGCCACTTGAGCTGGCGTCTTCTTTGGAGGAATGCAGATGAATATGAAAGTAGTTTGACGTTCTAGGATTGAAGACGGTTTGGGTTACCACATATAACCGGCACCGACAGAACCACCGAAGTGTCCCTGTGAGTTACCAGATGCCGTGGCTTTCAGCGTCCATTTACCATTCTCGGTATTGTGAGAAAAACCAAGCGCATAGCCCTGTTCACCCATATAGGTACCAGCCGCTATCGCAATCATGCTCTTACCTGGTTGCCATGCTTGAGGCAGACCTGCCGTTGCCAGTGCCATGGCGACGCCGGCATAAGCATTGTCTTCAACACGGTCGACATGTTTATCGACATTGGCAAAGCGCTGGTTGATCTGGGCTTCTGTTGCCTGCAACTGGCTGACATTGACGGCATCGGTTGGGGCTGTACCCGCTGCGACACCATGGACTTGCTGATTGCCCATATTGACGTTGTTCTGCGTGAAGACCATGGACTTGCCAACCCTGATGCCGTCTTTCTTGATGGAGGTATTGCCGACCTTGACTTCTCTTTTGGCTTCAACGGTATCCGCTTTGACAGACTGGGCATTAACGGTTGTTGCCTCGACTTTGTCTGCTTTGACCGTTTTAGCTTCTACGGAGTTGACTTTGATGTCATCTGCCAGTTTCAACACCGCGCCATTACCGCTGGATGCTTTTTCAACCTTGATGTTGTCGCTGCCTTTAATGGACGATTGCCCCACCTGTTTTCCAGTCTTGGCTTCAGTTAAAGTCACTGTCGTTTCGTTGTTTGCGGTTTTCTGTTCAGCCAGGTAAGTGGTATCGGTATCCTGAAGTTTAGCAACAGACTTACCAGTGTTGTCCTTGATTTCGTAGTTGTTTACAACGTTACCTGTTCCAGTAGTGGTTTCAACAGTGTAGGTCGTGTCTTTATCCTTGAAAGTGCCTTCAACCTTATTGCCAGCGCTGTCGGTCAGGGTGATGGTCTTTTCTGCATCGCCAGATACTTCAAGTTTGTTATTGGTCGTGTCTTTATCCTTGAAAGTGCCTTCAACCTTATTGCCAGCGCTGTCGGTC
>CAYXLA010000212.1:1569-2525 GCA_964465765.1 uncultured Bacteroidaceae bacterium
GGGTGATGGTCTTTTCTGCATCGCCAGATACTTCAAGTTTGTTATTGGTCGTGTCCTTATCTGTAAGGCTTGCTTTTACACCGTTGACAGAAACCGTTAGTGTTTTACCATCAGCAGAAGTATTTGCGGTAATGACATCTCCAATTCTTGTCGTGTTCGTGACGGTGGTTTGTTTCCCTGAAACCTGTTTAGTTGTTGTAATTGTATTGGTTTGGAAGTATCCCTGTTCTTCTGCGGAACCTGTTGTAACCTTGGATATTTTCCCGGATTCGTACTCGACATCCGTTAATTCCGTGACACTCATGACCTTAAGGTTTATGCCAGAAGGAGGATTTCCATTTTGATCAAGAATGGTACTTGTCCATTTTTCTTCCGATTTATCGTAAGTTGACGTGATTGTATAAACATTACTAAGTGTTTTAAGTGTGCCGACAAAAGTGT
Organism: uncultured Bacteroidaceae bacterium; assembly: GCA_964465765.1. Lineage (GTDB taxonomy): Bacteria > Bacteroidota > Bacteroidia > Bacteroidales > Bacteroidaceae > Bacteroides. Next base: position 2,011 of record CAYXLA010000212.1, read on the forward strand.
TTGTACCAGCTTCTTTTTCATACAGAACTACGTTTGCGTTAGTTGTTCCAGGTAAGTAAGCAGAAGCTGATGATACACCGGCAGATACAGTTCGAACGCCTGCGGCATTCCTCTGTTGAATTGTTACGGATGTTGCACCAGTCTTTGAATTGGAACCAGTTATATACGTATTTGCTGTCGTTGTTAGAGCGGTGTCATTTGGTGCTTGATATTTCTTCCAAAAAGTTGTTGGTGCCGCCATCGCTTCTCCACTGAATGCCGCTATAGACAGACCAAGCACACCAGCCGTAGCGATGACCTTCACGCTTTTTTTGCCTTTTGCGTTTGCCAGTTCACTGGTGACAGTGAACATGTGTAATACTTTGTTAAAAAAAATCTTGAAAATTTTATTCATAAGTTTTTCCTTAAATTGTTTCTCACGTAGAAATGCCTCATAGCGGATTAAAGTCCGTTAATAAGTTTGACATCCTCCCCTCGCTAAAGCAAGGGGATTCCTACTGAGCCAGAGCACGGGT